>NZ_JBFBNR010000008.1:0-257100 GCF_040687675.1 Kitasatospora sp. NPDC056731 | reverse complement strand
AGTACGGCCCAGTACGAGGACGCTTCGCCGGCACGCCCAGCCGGGCGCCCAACGCCGCGCGCTGATCCGCCGCGAATTGTCAGACACGCCCTAGGGCGCACCGCGACGCGAAACGGCCGCCCCCGGATTCCCGGGAGCGGCCGTTTCGCGTACCCGGCGGACTACTCGCCGGTACTCGTGCTCACCAGTTCCGGTTCGTCCTGCGCGCCCTCGCGCCGGTTGCGCAGGATCGACGAGCCGAGCGCCAGCCCGATGAAGGCGACGCCGATCAGGCCGGTGACGATCTCCGGGATGTGGTACTTGATCCCGACCAGCAGGATCACCGAGAGCGCGCCGATCGCGTAGTGCGCGCCGTGCTCCAGGTAGACGTAGTCGTCCAGGGTGCCCTTGCGGACCAGGAAGACGGTCAGCGAGCGGATGTACATCGCGCCGATGCCCAGGCCCAGGGTGATCTGGAAGATGTCGCTGGAGATGGCGAACGCGCCGACCACGCCGTCGAAGGAGAACGAGGCGTCCAGGACCTCCAGGTAGAGGAAGAGGAAGAACGCGGCCTTGCCGCCGACCTGGAGGATCGACTTGCCGGACTTCTCGGCCGCCTCCTCGCGCTCGGCGTCCTCCTCCAGACCCGATTCGAAGATCGAGGAGAGGCCGCCGACCACGAGGTAGGTGATCAGGCCGAGGACACCGGCGAGCAGAACGGTTTCAGCGTGCTCCCCGGCGAAGAAGTTGGAGGCCAGCACCAGCACGACCAGCGCGACGACGCTGGAGAAGGCGTCCAGCTTGCCGACCTTCTCCAGCGGGCGCTCGATCCAGCCCAGCCAGTTGTGCTCCTTCTCGTCGTCGAACACGAAGTCGAGGAAGATCATGAGCAGGAAGACGCCGCCGAAGGCCGCGATGGCGGGGTTGGCCGCCTCCAGGTACTGGCCGTAGGTCAGGCCGTCGTGCGTCGCGTTGGAGTGCAGCGCGAGGTCGATGACCGTCGCGGGGTTGAGCTTCGCGGTGAGGCCGACCACCAGCAGCGGGAAGACCAGCCGCATGCCGAAGACGGCGATGAGCACGCCGACGGTCAGGAAGATCTTCTGCCAGTACGGGTTCATCCGCTTCAACACCGTGGCGTTGACCACCGCGTTGTCGAACGACAGGGAGATCTCCAGGATGGAGAGGATCAGCACGATGCCGAATCCTTGGGCCCCCCAGAGCAGTCCGGCCGCGATCAGGCCTAGGACGGTGATCGCGAACGACCAGCCGAAAGTGCGGAGGAACACGGGACTTGGTTACCTTTCGGGTTTCGGGCCGTGCCGGGGGCGGCCTCGTCCCGAGACGCCCTGACCGGGCCGGGCCCGGTCAGGTCACCCCCGCACTGCCCTCTGTTCTCATGATCGTAGGTTGGGTGCGATTGTTCTGATTTTCGCCTTTTCGCCCTTACTGTACGTTTACGCCGAAGTCGAGGGCGATGCCGCGCAGGCCGGAGGCGTAGCCCTGGCCCACCGCGCGGAACTTCCACTCGCCCGCGTAGCGGTACAGCTCGCCGAAGATCATCGCGGTCTCGCTGGACGCGTCCTCGGACAGGTCGTAGCGGGCGATCTCCTGGCCGTCGAGGGAGTTGGCGACCCGGATGTAGGCGTTGCGGACCTGCCCGAAGTTCTGCAGCCGCGCCTCGGCGTCGTAGATCGACACCGCGAAGACCACCTTGTCCGCCTGCGCCGGAACCAGCTCCAGGTTGACCAGGACCACCTCGTCGTCGCCGTCTTCCTCGCCGCCGGTGAGGTTGTCACCGGTGTGCTCGACCGAGCCCTCGGGGCTCTTGAGGTTGTTGTAGAAGACGAAGTACTCGTCACCGAGCACCCGGCCGCCACCACAGATCAGGGCGCTCGCATCGAGGTCGAACGGTGCGCCCGTGGTCGAACGGGCGGACCAGCCGAGGCCGATCTGGACCTGCGTCAGGTTCGGCGCGGCCTTGGTGAGCGAGACGTTCCCGCCCTTGGCGAGCGTGACCACCATGACTGTTCTTCCTCCCTTGCCTTCTCCCGGGGCGCGCCTACAAGGTGTAGTCCCCCACGGCCCGGGCCGGCCCCGTTTGGCCGGCTGAACTTCCTGAACTCACATCCTCGCAGCGCACGGAGCCGGCACGAAGCCGGGGCGGCCCCGGACCTCTGAAGGTCCGGGGCCGCCCCGTACAAGGCTCCCGCGCCGGGCGACCGGCCGCCGTCCGGCGCCGTGTCGTGTCGCCCGGCGCCGTCCGGTGTTGCCCGGTGTCGCCCGGTGTCGTCCGGTGTCGTCCGGTCAGACGTTGACGCCGAAGTCCTGGGCGATGCCGCGCAGGCCGGAGGCGTAGCCCTGGCCGATGGCCCGGAACTTCCACTCGGCGCCGTTGCGGTACAGCTCGCCGAAGACCATCGCGGTCTCGGTGGAGGCGTCCTCGGAGAGGTCGTAGCGGGCCAGCTCCGCGTTGTCGGCCTGGTTCACCACGCGGATGAACGCGTTGCGCACCTGGCCGAAGTTCTGCCCGCGGCTCTCGGCGTCGTAGATCGAGACCGGGAAGACGATCTTCTGCACGTCCGCCGGGACGCCGGCCAGGTTGACCTTGATCGCCTCGTCGTCGCCCTCGCCCTCGCCGGTGCGGTTGTCACCGGTGTGCTCGACGGAGCCGTCCGCGCTCTTCAGGTTGTTGAAGAAGACGAAGTTCCCGTCCGAGGCGACCTTGCCCTGCTCGTTGCAGAGCAGCGCGCTGGCGTCCAGGTCGAAGTCCGTCCCGGTGGTGGTCCGGACGTCCCAGCCCAGGCCGACGACCACGGCCGAAAGCCCCGGGGCCTCCTTGGTGAGCGAGACATTGCCGCCCTTGCTCAGGCTGACACCCACTTGTCCTCCAAGAATCGGGAGGCACGCCCTGGTGCCCCCGTGGTGCGGTTCGAGGCGCCGGCCGGCGAGCGGCTCACGTGCCCCACCCGACCAACGGACCGAGCGTAGTGCGCGGTTCCCGTCCGGACGTGCGAACGGGACCGGCGCGGCTGTTCGAAGTTCGCGGGGCCGGGCCCGCGGCCACCGCCACGGGCCTCCACGCGGGGCCTCAGAGGGCGCCGAGGGCCTTCAGGTACTCCTGCTCGTCCCGGGCGTCCGGGAGGTCGTTGACGACGCTCCAGCGCACCGTGCCCGCCGTGTCGATCACGAAGGTGCCGCGCACGGGGCAGCCCTTCCGCTCGTCGAGGACGCCGTAGGCGCGGGCGACCTCGCCGTGCGGCCAGAAGTCGGCCAGCAGCGGGAACTCCAGGCCCTCCCGGTCGGCGAAGACGCGCTGGGTGAACTGCGAGTCGCAGGAGACGCCGAGCACCTGGACCCGGTCGTTCTGCAGCTGCGCCAGCTCCCGCTGGATGGCGCCGAGCTCGCCGGTGCAGACGCCGGTGAAGGAGAACGGGTAGAAGACCAGGACGACGTTCCGCTCGCCCCGGAAGTCGGAGAGGCGGACCGCTTCGCCGTGCTGGTTGTTGAGCTCGAAGTCCGGAGCCTCGGTGCCGACCTCGATGGCCATGGACGTGACCTTTCTGACGCGACCGTGCCGCGCGGGCGGCGCGGCCAGCGCCATCCTCGCATCCGTTCGGGCACGTTCCGCCGAATGGATGAGGGCGGCACCCGCACGCTTCACCGCTTTCGCCCTGGGCGAACGCGTCTCCGGGCCGGCTCCGAGGCCGACGCGACCCCGGGTGAACACGCTCCGTGATGACACGGGCGGGCGCCGCCGCCGGTTCCGGACCCCGGAAAACGATCGGGCCCCGCCGGAGGGATCCTCCGGCGGGGCCCGGTGCGGGGCCTCAGAGCCCGCTCAGCGCTTGCCGCCCGGCTTGGCCGTGGACTTGGTGGCGAGCCGGGTGGCCGCCCAGTCCTTGGCGACCGCGATCGAGCTGGTCTGGGAGAGACCGGCGGTGCGGGCCGCGTCCGCGATGTCGGACGCCTCGACGTGGCCGTCACGCCCGGTCTTGGGCGTCAGCAGCCAGATCAGACCGCCCTCGGCCAGGTACTCCAAGGCATCGACGAGGGAGTCGGTGAGGTCCCCGTCGTCGTCGCGGTGCCACAGCAGAACGGCGTCGGCGACGTCGTCGTAGTCCTCGTCGACGAGATCCGTCCCGGTGAGCTCCTCGATGCCTTCGCGGAGATCCTGGTCAGTGTCGTCGTCGTACCCCAGCTCCTGGATGATCTGGCCTTCTTCGAAGCCGAGACGGGTCGCCGGGTTGGACTTGTCCGCGGGGTCCGCGGTCGCGCTCACGGGAATAACCTCCAGTATTCGGCCCGGCATCCATGCCGAGGCTGTGGCCGTAGTCCACACGGGCGCGGCGGTTCGCGCAAGTACCCGACCCCCGATCCCCCCCAAAGGTTGACGTGCCACAGCGGGGACACGCCGTTCCTTGTGTCGGGAATCACACCGATTTGCCCTTCTCTGCATGAGACAAGGATGCTTCGGGTGGTCCCGGCCCACAGGGCGTACGGATGCCCGAGATACGAACGGCATTCGGGTCCGCGCGTGCGCGGGCGTAGAGTCTCCTGTTGGCCCTCACCCCGGCCGCCCGCCATCGGGCGGACGGGACACCAGGTCGGACCACCTCTGTACGTAGCACCCGGGGGTGTGCGGGGCGGGCGAAGTCGCCCGGACCGCGCACCGCCAGACCGTCCCGCCCACCAGGCGGAACGGTTACCGATCGGTAGAGATGACGGATCTCCGAGCGCGGTAGCACGATGGAGGCGGCGCGACACACCTCAGTTTCGACCGACAGTGAAGGAACAGCGTGGCTTCCGGATCCGATCGCAACCCGATCATCATTGGCGGCCTTCCGAGTCAGGTCCCGGACTTCGATCCCGAGGAGACCGCGGAATGGCTGGAGTCGCTTGACGCGGCCATCGACGAGCGGGGGCGCGAGCGCGCCCGCTACCTGATGCTCCGCCTGATCGAGCGCGCCCGCGAGAAGCGTGTCGCCGTGCCCGAGATGCGCAGCACGGACTACGTCAACACCATCGCGACCAAGGACGAGCCGTTCTTCCCCGGCAACGAGGAGATCGAGCGCAAGATCCTCAACGCGACCCGCTGGAACGCGGCCGTGATGGTCTCCCGGGCGCAGCGCCCGGGCATCGGCGTGGGCGGGCACATCGCCACCTTCGCCTCCTCCGCGTCGCTGTACGACGTCGGCTTCAACTACTTCTTCCGCGGCAAGGACGCCGAGGGCGAGTCCGGCGACCAGATCTTCTTCCAGGGCCACGCCTCCCCCGGCATCTACGCTCGCGCGTTCCTGCTGGACCGACTGTCCGAGCAGCAGCTCGACGCGTTCCGCCAGGAGAAGTCGAAGGCCCCGTACGGCCTCTCCAGCTACCCGCACCCGCGGCTGATGCCGGACTTCTGGGAGTTCCCGACCGTGTCCATGGGCCTCGGCCCGCTCGGCGCGATCTACCAGGCCCGGATGAACCGCTACCTGGAGCACCGCGGGATCAAGGACACCTCCGACTCGCAGGTCTACGCCTTCCTCGGCGACGGCGAGATGGACGAGCCGGAGTCGCTGGGCCAGCTGTCGCTGGCCGCGCGCGAGGGCCTCGACAACCTGACCTTCGTGGTCAACTGCAACCTGCAGCGCCTGGACGGCCCGGTCCGCGGCAACGGCAAGATCATCCAGGAGCTGGAGTCCCAGTTCCGGGGCGCCGGCTGGAACGTGATCAAGCTGGTCTGGGACCGCAGCTGGGACCCGCTGCTCGCGCAGGACCGCGACGGCGTCCTGGTCAACAAGCTGAACACCACGGTGGACGGCCAGTTCCAGACCTACGCCACCGAGACCGGCCAGTACATCCGCGAGCACTTCTTCGGCAGCGACCTGCGCCTGCGCAAGATGGTCGAGAGCATGACCGACCAGCAGGTCCAGCACCTGGGTCGCGGCGGCCACGACCACAAGAAGATCTACGCGGCGTTCAAGGCGGCCCGCGAGCACCAGGGCCAGCCGACGGTCATCCTCGCCCAGACGGTCAAGGGCTGGACGCTCGGCCCCAACTTCGAGGGCCGCAACGCCACCCACCAGATGAAGAAGCTGACGGTCGAGGACCTGAAGCGCTTCCGCGACCGGCTGCACCTGCCGATCACCGACAAGCAGCTCGACGAGGGCTACCCGCCCTACTACCACCCGGGCCGCGACTCGGAAGAGATCCAGTACATGCACGACCGCCGCAGCGAGCTGGGCGGCTACGTGCCGACCCGCAAGGTGCGCCCGCGTCAGCTGGAACTGCCCGGCGACGACGCGTACAAGGCGGTCAAGAAGGGCTCCGGCAACCAGACCATCGCCACCACCATGGCGTTCGTCCGGGTGCTCAAGGACCTCATGCGGGACAAGGGCATCGGCAACCGCTTCGTGCCGATCGCGCCCGACGAGTACCGCACCTTCGGCATGGACTCGCTCTTCCCGTCGGCGAAGATCTACAACCCGCTCGGCCAGACCTACGAGTCGGTCGACCGCGACCTGCTGCTGGCCTACAAGGAGTCGCCGACCGGCCAGATGCTGCACGACGGCATCTCCGAGGCCGGCTGCACCGCCTCGCTGATCGCCGCCGGCTCCTCCTACGCCACCCACGGCGAGCCGCTGATCCCGGTGTACGTCTTCTACTCGATGTTCGGGTTCCAGCGCACCGGCGACCAGTTCTGGCAGATGGCCGACCAGCTGGCCCGCGGCTTCGTGATCGGCGCCACCGCCGGCCGCACCACGCTGACCGGCGAGGGCCTCCAGCACGCCGACGGCCACTCGCAGCTGCTGGCCTCGACCAACCCCGGCGTCGTCGCGTACGACCCGGCGTACGGCTTCGAGATCGCGCACATCGTCCAGGACGGTCTGCGGCGGATGTACGGCACCAGTGCCGAGCACCCGCACGGCGAGGACGTGTTCTACTACATGACCGTCTACAACGAGCCGATCAAGATGCCGGCCGAGCCCGAGAACGTGGACGTCGAGGGCATCCTCAAGGGTCTGCACAGGTACGCGCCGGGCACCGCCGGCCAGATCCCGGCCCAGATCCTCGCCTCCGGCGTGGCCGTGCCGTGGGCCCTGGAGGCCCAGCGCATCCTCGCCGAGGAGTGGAACGTCAAGGCCGACGTCTGGTCCGCGACCTCCTGGAACGAGCTGCGCCGCGACGCGGTGGAGGCCGAGGAGTTCAACCTGCTGCACCCCGAGGAGCAGCAGCGCGTGCCGTACGTCACCCAGAAGCTCCAGGGTGCCGAGGGCCCGGTCGTCGCCGTGTCCGACTGGATGCGCGCGGTGCCGGACCAGATCTCCCGCTGGGTGCCCGGTCAGTACCAGTCGCTGGGCGCCGACGGGTTCGGCTTCGCCGACACCCGTGGTGCGGCCCGTCGCTTCTTCCACATCGACCCGCAGTCGGTCGTCCTGGCGGTGCTCACCGAGCTCGCCAAGCAGGGCAAGATCGACCGCAGCGCGCTGAAGGACGCGATCGACCGCTACCAGCTGCTCGACGTGGCCGCGGCCGACCCGGGCGCCGCCGGCGGCGACGCCTGATCACCCGCTAGACCCTGAAGGGCCGGGCCTCCGAGCACGGAGGTCCGGCCCTTCGGCGTACCCGGGTACATCCGGGTAGTCCAGTCTGCTCGCGGCGGCGGATGACGGCACGCAGCGGCCCCGGACTCGGTCGAGTCCGGGGCCGCTGGTTTGTTGGTCGTTGGCCGCTGGCCGCTGGCCGCGCGGGATCAGATGTGGACGGCCGGGCCCGCGTCGACGGTGCCGCGGCGGGTGAGCAGGCCGAGCACCGCGGCGCCGAAGGCCACCACGGCGGCGACCGCGAAGGCGAGCGACATGCCGCTGACGAAGGAGTCGTGCACGGCGCCGGCCATCGCGTCCACCGCCTGCTGCGGGGTGCCGGCCGGGGCCGGCGGGGCGATGCCGAGCTGCGCGGCCTGCTTGAGGCCCTCGGCCTCGGCGCCCTGGACCGGCGGCAGGCCGGCCTTGGCCCAGTTGCCGGGCAGCACGTCCCCGACCTTGGCCGCCATCAGCGCACCGAGCACCGCGGTGCCGAGGCTGCCGCCGACCTGCATCGCGGCCTGCTGGAGGCCGCCGGCCACACCGGACAGCTCCAGCGGGGCGTTGCCGACGATCACCTCGGTGGCGCCGACCATGACCGGGCTGATGCCGAGGCCCATCAGGACGAACCAGAGCGACATCACGCCGGTGCCGGAGCCCGCGTCCAGGGTGGACATGCCGAACATCGCGGTGGTGGTGATCAGCATGCCGGCCACGATCGGGATCCGCGGGCCGAGCTTGCCGATCGCGATGCCCGCCACCGGCGAACCGATGATCATCATGCCGGTCATCGGCAGCAGGTGGACGCCGGCCGACACCGGCGACATCCCGTGCACGTTCTGCAAGTAGAAGGTCACGAAGAAGATCGCGCCGAAGAACGCGAAGGCCATCAGCACCATCAGCAGGGTGCCCGCCGACAGCGGCACCGAACGGAACAGGCTGAGCGGGATCAGCGGCTCCTTCGCCCGGGCCTGCCAGAACGCGAAGAGCACCATCAGGACCACCGCGCCGCCCAGGAACAGCAGCGTGCGGGCGTCGCCCCAGCCCCACTCGGGGGCCTTGATGATGCCGAAGACCAGCGCGAACATCGCCACCGAGAGCAGCGCGATCCCGGGCAGGTCGAAGGACTTGGCGGCCTTCTCGGCCCGTACGTCCTTGAGGATCCACAGGCCGAGGCCGAGCGCGATCAGGCCGACCGGGATGTTGATGAAGAAGACCGACTCCCAGTTGACGTGCTCGACCAGCAGGCCGCCGACGATCGGGCCGGCCGCGGTGGAGGCGCCGATCACACCGCCCCAGATGCCGATCGCCATGTTGAGCTTCTCGGCCGGGAAGGCGCCGCGCAGCAGGCCGAGCGCGGCCGGCTGGAGCAGCGCGCCGAACAGGCCCTGGAGCACCCGGAAGGCGATCACGGTCTGGATGTTGCCGGCGAAGCCGATCGCGGCCGAGGTGGCGGCGAAGCCGACGGCGCCGACCAGGAAGGTGTTCTTGTGGCCGAACCGGTCGCCGATCTTGCCGGCCGTGATCAGGAAGACCGCCAGGGCCAGCAGGTAGCCGCTGGTCACCCACTGGATCTCGGAGGGCGCGGCCTTCAGGTCCGCCTGGATGACGGGGTTGGCGATGGCGACGATCGTGCCGTCCAGGGCGACCATCATCACGCCGACCGCGACGGTCAGCAGGGTCAGCCAGGGGTGCCCCTTGAGCCCTCCCCCGCCCGGTGGCGTGCGCTGCGGCGGGACGTCCGCCTTGGCGTTCTTGACGACGGACTGGCTCATCTGGGGCCCTCCGGGGGCGTGGCAGAGAACGGAACGTGGGCGTGGCGCCGCGACCCACCCGTCCCCACGAGTGCCCGGTCGGCGAGCGCCACTTCCGGCAGATTATGTCAGCCACTGACATTCGGCAAACACTGACTTCTGGCTCTGGCTGACATTTGTCAGAGCGCTAAGGTTGTGCTCCTCACCCCGCCCGCACGCGCTCGGAAGGCCCCGCCATGGCCGCTCGCACCCCCACCCCCACCGCCGCCCCGGGCACCCCCGAACGGCTGCCAGGGCTGCGCGAGCGCAAGAAGCAGCAGACCAGGGACGCCCTCGTCCAGGCCGCCCACGTGCTCTTCCTCGGCCAGGGCTTCGCCCGCACCACCGTCGACGAGATCGCCTCCGCCGTCGAGGTCTCCCAGCGCACCTTCTTCCGCTACTTCGCCAACAAGGACGAGGTCGCGCTCGCCGTGATGGCCGACGCCGAGGACTACTTCATCGAGTGCCTGTGCCGCCGCCCGGCCCACGAGTCCCCGCTCCAGGCCCTGCGCGCCGCGATCGTCCAGTCCTGGCGCGAACTCGGCGCCGAACACCGCACCGGCCCCCGCTCGATCACCACCGCCCTCGAACTGATGCGGATGATCGAGGAGACCCCCACCCTGCTCGCCACCCACCTGCGCCGGGTCACCGAGCAGGAACGGGTGGTCGTCCGGGTAATCGCCGAGCGCGAGGGCCTCGACCCGGTCGAGGACCTGCGCCCCACCGTGCTCGCCGCCGTCTTCGGTAGCGTGCTGCGCGCCGCCCACCTGTCCTGGACCCCCGACCAGGAGCCCGCCGGGCCCGAGGGCATGGTCGCCGTCATCGAGCGCCACTTCGACCAGCTCGGCCCGGCCCTGGCCGGCCACTGGCGCACCGGCCCGCAGTAGTACCGGCCACGCGGCAGTACCGGCCCGCAGTCATACCGGCCCGCAGTAGTACCGCGGGCACCGCTCCCGGCCCCGGAACCGTGCCGGGAGCAGTAGTACCCGGGTAGCACCCCCTACCCCGGTAGCACTCCGATGTTCGACCCCAGTGCGACGACGGGCGGTCGGCACCCTCTTAGGCTGGCCCGCGATGAAGACGATCACCACGACCGAAGTCCGCGCGCAGGCCCTCCGGCTGCTCCGCTCGCTCCGGCACCACCTCACCACCCCGACCGGCGGGTCCACCCCGCTGCTCGGGGACTCGCCCCGGGCCTGGCTGCGCCGACTGCCCTACGTCGTCGCGCTGATCATGCAGGCCTCGCTGATCCCCACCGGGATCGTCGCCCTGGTCGACTTCTACGGCGTCGCCGTGCCCATCGCCGGCGCGCTCACCATCGCCCAGACCTCGCCGCTGCTGCTCGCCATCACCCGGCCGCTGGCCGCCTGGTGGATCAGCGCGGCCACCCTCGTCACCACGGCCTCCATCACCGCCCGGCACCACCAGCTCGGCGGCACCTGGCCGTGGACGGCGCCGATGATCCTGGCGTACGTCTTCCTGCTGATCGCGCTCGCGCTGCGGGAGAGCCGGGCCACCCTGATCGCGGTCTGGATCGCCACGATCCTGCTCACCCTCCTCACCACCACGCTCGGCTTCCCGCACGCCGACGACGGCACCACCATGCTGCTGGTCGCCCTCGGCGGCGCCGCCCTGCTGCTCGGCTGGGCCGTCCAGGACCGCGCCGAGGCCCGCCGGCTGCTCGCCGAACAGGAGCACATCAGCGAGGCCGAACGCGAGCGGCGCACCCTGCTGGAGGAGCGCGCCCGGATCGCGAGGGAACTGCACGACGTGGTCGCCCACCACATGTCGGTGATCGCCGTACAGGCGGCCAGCGCGCCGTACCGGATCACCGGCGTACCGGCCGCGGCCACCGAGGAGTTCACCGCCATCGCCGGCACCGCCCGCGAGTCGCTGACCGAGATGCGCCGACTGCTCGGCGTGCTGCGCAGCGAGGAGTCCGCCGCCGAGAAGGTGCCGCAGCCCGGGATCGAGCAACTGCCGCAGCTGATCGAGACGGTGGGGCGGGCCGGGGTCCCGGCCGAACTGACGGTGGATCCGGGGCTGGCCGAGGCGGTGCCGAAGGCGGTCGCCCTGTCCGCGTACCGGATCGTGCAGGAGGCGCTGGCCAACGTGGTGCGCCACGCGCCCGGCTCGCGGGCCCGGATATCCCTGGTCGACGAGGGCGCCACCCTGCTGCTGACCGTGGTGAACACGCCCCCGCCCCAGCACACCGAGTCGCTGGAGGCCTCCATGGAGGGCACCGGACAGGGACTGATCGGAATGCGGGAACGCGCCCGGCTGGTCGGTGGCAGGCTGGAGACCGGCCCGATGCCGGACGGCGGCTACAAGGTCGCCGCCGTCCTGCCCCTCGAAACCCCCCGGGAGAAGCCCGCATGACCATCCGCGTGATCATCGTCGACGACCAGGCCATGGTGCGGGCCGGCTTCGCCGCCCTGCTCAACGCCCAGAGCGACATCGACGTGGTGGGGGACGCGGCCGACGGCGCGCAGGCCCTGGAGGTGAGCGGCCGCACCCACCCGGACCTGGTGCTGATGGACGTCCGCATGCCCGTCATGGACGGCCTGGAGGCCGCCCGCCGACTGCTCGACCCCGCCGTCCCCGGCGCGCACCGGCCCAAGGTGATGATGCTGACCACCTTCGACGTGGACGACTACGTGTACGAGGCGCTGCGCGCCGGGGCCAGCGGCTTCCTGCTCAAGGACGCCCCGCCGGCCGACCTGATCTCCGCGGTCCGGGTGGTCTCGGCCGGCGAGGCACTGCTCGCCCCCTCGGTGACCCGCCGGCTGATCGAGGACTTCGCCCGCAACCGGCCGGCCCGGCGGCGCGATCCCAAACTGCGGCTCAACGGCCTCACCCCGCGTGAGACCGAGGTGCTGGAGCTGATCGCCCGCGGCCTGTCCAACCAGGAGATAGCCGGCCGGCTGGTCCTGGCCGAGCAGACCGTCAAGACCCACATCGGGCGCATCCTCGCCAAGCTCGACCTGCGCGACCGCGCCCAGGCCGTCGTCCTCGCCTACGAGTCCGGCCTCGTGACGCCCGGCCAGTGACGCCGGTCCGGTGACCCTCGGCGGCTCCAACCCGAGGGCTCCGGTCCGGAGACACCCCCCCTTGGTACCCGAGCGATACCTCGAGTAGTACCCCGGTAGCACCCGGGAGTTGGCCCCGCGGTGTGACGTCCGCGGGGCCGTCGCATTTCTACCTTCCTTTCCGTCGAAGTCGAACGGATCAGGGAGGGGCCGGACATGGGGAAGTTTCGGGTCAAGAGAGCCATCGCGGCCAGTACGGTGATGCTGGCCGCGGTGCTCGGTCTCGGCGGCTTCTCCACGGACGCCCAACAGGCCGTCACCGGCCCGCCGCCGGGCAGCGCCGCCTGGGTGGCCGACACCGCGCTCGGCCTCCACCCGCCCGACCCGGCCACCGCCACCCCGGCCGAAGTCGCCGCGTTCTTCGCCGAGTTGACGCCCGCCCAGCAGGACGCGCTGGCCGTCCGGCACCCGCTGGTGGTCGGCAACCTGGACGGCGCCCCGGTCCAACTCCGGTACCGGGCCAACACGCTGGCCCTCACCGCGGAGCTCGGCCGCGAACTCGCCCGGGCCACCGACCCGGCGCTCACCCCGCAGGACCACGAGCAGGCCCGCACCCGCGCCGAGCGCTACCGCGCCCTGCTGGACGGCGACCGCCGGATCCTCGTCTTCGACCCGCGCGATCGCGGCGAGGTCGCCGAGGTCTTCGGCGACCTCGCCACCGCCCGCCGCACCGCCGTCGTCGTCCCCGGCTCGGACAACGACCTGGAGAACTTCGACCGCTCCCCCGGCTCGTACGGCACCCCCGCCGGCATGGCCCGCTCGCTCTACCGGGCCACCGACCGGCAGAGCGCCGTGATCGCCTGGACCGGCTACACCACCCCGGTCGGGATCGGCCTGGGCGCCGCCACCGAGGACCTGGCCCGGGCCGGGGCCGCGCGGTTCACCCGGCTGCTCGACGGACTCGCCGTCAGCACCCGCCCGCAGGCCCCGGCCACGGTGTTCTGCCACAGCTACGGCTCGGTGGTCTGCGGGCTGGCCCGCCCCGGGCCCGACCAGGCCTCCGGCGTGGTCGTCCTCGGCTCGCCCGGGATGGGCGTCGGCTCGGCCGCCGCCCTCGACCCGCGCGTCCCGCTCTGGGCCACCGCCCGCAACGACTCCGACTGGATCGGCCGGGTCCCCTTCGTCTCGGTGCTCGGCCTCGGCCACGGCGCCGACCCGACCGCCCCCGGCTTCGGCGCCCGCCCGCTGCCCGCCACCGGATCCGAGGGCCACGCCGGCTACTTCGCCCCCGGCACCGCCTCGCTCACCGCCTTCGCCGCCATCGCCCTCGGCCTCGACCGCTGACCGCTGACCGCCTCACCGAAAGGAGCACCGCCATGGCCCACCCGCTGACCGCCCTGCGCCGCGCCGCCCACCAGGTCGACGCCCGCACCCCCGAGACCCGCGACCGCGCCCTGGACGGGCTGCGCGCCCTCGCCCTGCTCGCCGTGCCGGTCGGGCACTGGCTGCTCGGCGGCTTCACGCTCTCCGCCGACGGCGCCCTGCACAACGCGAGCCCGCTCTCCTCGCTCGGCGGCCTCGCCCCGATCAGCTGGGTGCTCCAGATGCTCGGGGTGTTCTTCCTGGTCGGCGGCCACTCCTCGGTCCAGTCGCTGGAGCGGGCCCGGGCCAAGGGCGTGACGTACCTGGGCTGGCTGCGCGGCCGGTCGGTGCGGCTGCTGCGCCCGGTGCTGGGGGTGACGGCCGTCTGGGCGCTGCTGATCGCGCTGCTGCCCGCGCTCGGCGTCCCCGGGGACACCGTGCGGACCGGCGCGACGCTGGTGGTGCAGCCGCTCTGGTACATCGCGGTCTACCTGGGGCTGACCGCGCTCACCCCGCTGTGCGTGGCGGCCGGGCGCCGGCTGGGCGGCTGGTCGGCGGGCGTCCTGGTGGCCGCCGTCGCCGCGGTCGACCTGCTGCGGTACGGGCCGTGGGCGGAGGCGGTGCCGTCCTGGGTCGGGCTGTTGAACATCCTGCCGGGCTGGCTGTTCGGCTACCAGCTGGGCGTGCTGTGGGCGCAGGGCCGACTCGGCCGCCCGGTGGCCCGGGTGCTGCTGGTCGGCGGCGGCGCGCTGTTCGCCACGCTGCTGCTGGCGTTCCACTACCCGGCCAGCATGGTCGGGGTGCCCGGGATGGAGCGGACCAACTCGCACCCGCCGTCCCTGCTGGTGCTGGCCCTGGCGGCGACGCAGTGCGGCGCCGCGGTGCTGCTGCGGGATCGGCTGGGCCGGCTGCTGACCCGCCGTCCGCTGCTGTGGCTGCCGGTGGTGGCGGTCAACCTCTCGGCGATGACGATCTTCTGCTGGCACCAGAGCGCGATGCTCGCGGTGGCGGTGCCCGGCGCGGCCGGCCTGGGCGCCGTGCCGGGGCTGACCACCGCGCCGGACTCGATCGGCTGGGTGGCCGCCCGGGTGGCGCTGCTTCCGCTGTTCGGGGCCGTGCTGGTGGCGATCGGGTGGTTCACCCGGCGGTTCGACGGGCCGTGGACGGCCTTCTCCCGGGCCGGGAAGGCACTGGCTGCGGCGGGTGCGGCGCTGTTCGCCGCGTACGCGCTGGGCATGGTGTGACCTGCGCCGGAGAGTGAGGCACCGGAGGGGCGCGGACCGATCGGTCCGCGCCCTTTCGGCCGTTCCGGGGCCGGTCCACGGCCACTCCGGGGCCGCCCGTCACAGGGGTCCGCAGCGGGATGCATCCGCAGGCGAACCACCACGCACTGTGATCTCCTGTGACGGTCGGCGACCATCGCTGGACCGCGCCCGCCCACGGCCCGTCCGTCCGCATTCGCCACCCTCCCCGCCCACCCCCTCCCCGAGGAGATCCATGTCCCCGTCCGCACCGCAGCCACGGCGCCGGGCCCGCCGCCGGCTGTCGGCCACCGCCGTGGTCTGCGCGGTGACCACCGGCACCCTGCTCGCCGCCGTCGGCCCGGCCGCCGCCCACGGCGGGCCGGCCACCCCCGGCCAGAACGACCTCACCCCGCACATCGCCTCCCCCCGGGTGATGGCCGAGATGCGGGACGACGAGGTCGCCGCGCTCGGCCCCGAACACGCCGAGGAGCACGCCCGGGCCCGCGCCGCCATCCGCGGCATCGGCGACTACCCGCAGACCACCCGCACCAACCGGTACAACGCGCTGACGGCCTCCCAGGCCAGCACCAACGCCGGCTTCGACCCGGCGGTGTTCGGCACGTTCAAGGAGTACTTCTCCTCCCCCGACTTCGGCGACCACGTCGCGCTGCTGCCGACCGGCAAGGTGCTGCTGTTCTCCTTCGAGCGGATCGAGTCCAACCCGGAGAAGGAACCCGCCCCCACCCAGACCACCGGCAAGGAGAACGCCGGCCGGGCCTTCCTCTGGGACCCGGCCAAGGGCACCGGCAAGGACGCCTTCAAACAGGTCACCCCGCCGGTCTCCGACATGCCGGACGGCCTCAACGAGCCCCGCCCGGTGCCGTTCTTCTGCTCCGGCCACTCCTTCCTGCCCAACGGCATGCTCGGCGTCTTCGGCGGGAACCTCGGCGGCAACGGCGGCACCGGCGCCAAGCTGTCGCTGATCTTCGACCCGTGGACCGAGACCTGGACCCGCAACCCCGACATGTCGGTCGGCCGCTGGTACCCCTCGGTGGTGACCGGCGCCGACGGCCGGCAGCTGATCATGTCCGGCCAGTCCGAACTCGGCCACGGCACCCCGACCCCGGTGGTCGAGCGCTTCCCCGCCAAGGGCTTCCCCGTCCCCCAGGGCAAGAACGACACTCCCAAGAACACCCCGGTGGAGCGCTTCAAGGCCGACGCCCCGTTCACCACGGACTACCCGCACCTGTTCTCGCTCAACGACGGCAACGTCTACGGCTTCGGCCGCCAGCCCACCGAGCAGTGGAGGTTCGACCCGGTCGCCGAGTCCCGCAGCGACCTCACCGCCCGCCCGGACGGCCGCCCGCGCAACTACGGCTCCGCCGTCATGCTGCCCGGCGGCGTCAACGGCCCGGACTCCGCCCTGATCCTCGGCGGCGACCGCGACAACCCGAGCACCCTGCGCTTCTCCAACGGCAGTTGGACCGCCGAGAAGTCCCGCGCCTTCGGCCGCACCCAGGACGACACCCTCCTGCTGCCCAACGGCCGGCTGATGACCGTCAACGGCGCGTACGACATCCGCGACTACGGCAACGGCCCGTACAACCCCAACGCCGACCTCAAGTACCGCCAGGTCGAACTGCGCGACGACCAGGGCAACTGGAAGCTCGGCCCGGTCCAGCGGCTCCCGCGCGGCTACCACTCCAACGCCGTGGTCCTGCCCGACGGGCGCGTGATGGTGACCGGCGACGAGCTCCAGCAGCTCGCCAACAACCCGGACGTCAACGGCACGGTGAGCGGCATCCCCGGCACGACCGGGCCCGTCACCATGAACGGCACCATCGAGATCTACGAACCCGCCTACCTGAACCAGGGCAACCGGCCCCAGCTGGACCGGGCGCCGACCACCCCGGTCGGCTACGACAAGAAGTTCACCGTCACCAGCACCACCCCGGGGCTCGCCGCCAAGGCCGTCCTGCTGGCGCCGACCACCTCGACCCACTCGGTCAACACCAGCCAGCGCCACATCGAGCTGCGGCTCACCAGCCGGGCCGGCAACCGGCTGGAGTTCCAGGCCCCGCCGGACGCCAAGGCCGCGCCGCCCGGCTGGTACATGCTCTTCCTGCTCAACGACCAGGGCGTGCCCAGCGTCGCGCAGTGGGTCCAGCTCAGTTCCTCGGCCTGATCCCCGAACCGCCCCCCAGCGAAGGAAAGACCCACCCATGAGCACCCCCACGGCCACCGACCTGCGGCTGCGCCGGAGCGACGAGATCCAGGGCGACATCCTGGCCGGCTTCCGGAAGGACAACGTCAGCGTCCTGTTCCTCAAGTTCGAGGACGCGGCGCGCGCCCGCGACTGGCTGCGCCGACTGGTCCCGCAGATCGCCACCACCCGCCAGGTCGCCACGTTCAACGAGGCGTTCAGCGAGGCCAGGAGCGCCTCCGGCGGCGACGACCCCAAGTCGCTGACCGCCACCTGGCTGGGCGTCAGCTTCACCTACGAGGGCATGCGGATGCTCTCCGCCACCGACCCGTTCGCGCAGGCCCCGCCGATCGGAAGCGGCCTGGAGGCGTTCAAGGAGGGCTCGGCGCAGCGGGCCGGCGCACTCGGCGACAGCGGCGACAACTCCCCGGAGAACTGGCTGTTCGGCAACGGCAGGAACCAGCCGGTCCACGCGCTGCTGAAGATCTCCGCGGACAGCGAGAAGGACCTCCAGGCGGCCATCGAGGCCCAGCGCATCGCGGCCGCCGAGGCCCGGGTCCTGATCGCCTACCAGCAGAACGCCCAGACCCTGCTGGGCAGCCGCCGCGGCAAGGAGCACTTCGGCTTCAAGGACGGCATCAGCGAGCCCGGCGTGCGCTTCTTCGACCGGCCGGACCCGAACAACCCGGACGAGGTCGAGGGCCACCGGGGCACCCGGATCATCCCGGCCGGCGAGTTCATCTGCGGCGAGGACAACGACCCGTTCAGCTTCCCCAAGGACCAGTACCCGGACTGGACGCGCAACGGCTCCTTCCAGGTGGTCCGCCGGCTCGCCCAGGACGTCCCCGGCTGGTGGTCGCAGGTCTCGGTCAAGCTCCAGGAGCTGCGGCTGGCCAAGGCCGTCCCGGACAACGCCACCACCGAGTGGCTGGCCGCCCGGATGGTCGGCCGCTGGCGCTCCGGCGCCCCGGTCTGCAAGCACCAGGACCGGGACACCCCGAACGACCCGACCTCGTCCAACGACAACGACTTCGACTTCCGGGACGACCTGGAGGGCCTGGTCACGCCGCTCTGGTCGCACCTGCGCAAGACCAGCCCGCGCGCCGCCCTCCAGGAGGACCCGAGCCACCCGCCGTTCGACCCGAACGCCCTCGACGGCCGTCGGATCATGCGCCGCGGCACCCCGTACGGCTCGCCGTTCGACCCGGCCTCGGAGGGCCCGGGCGGCCCCGACGACCCACGCGGCCTGCTGTTCATCTGCTACCAGGCGGACATCGCCCGGCAGTTCGAGTTCATCCAGGCCGACTGGATGGACCAGCCGGACTTCCCGCCCAAGCGCAACCCGGTGCCCGGCAAGGACCCGGTCACCCAGGAGGCCCCGGACGTCGACTTCGAGAGCCGGGATCCGGACGGCACGGTCAAGCACACCCTGCTGAGCTTCCAGCAGTTCGTCCGGACCACCGGCTCGGTGTACGCCTTCATGCCGTCCGTCAGCACTCTGAAGGCGCTCTGCGACGGGCGGCTCACCGGCGGATCCGGCCAGACCACCGGGCAGCCCACCGGACAGCCCACGGACCAGACCACCGGGCAGACCCAGCAGGGCGGCGGCGGCCAGGCCGCCTCCGGCAAGGCGTACCCCTGCGACGAGTTCCTCGCCGTCCCGGACCAGCAGCGCAGGGGCGGCCAGAGCCAGTACTGGGTGTTCCACGCCGACCGGTGCCGCCGGATCTCGGTGGCCGACGGCTCCTCCCACACCGACCACGTGGTCGACGGCGACACCGGGCTGACGGCCTGGACGTGTCTGCAGGGCGTCGGGCGGGTCGACTGCGTCCTGCCGATGCCCGACCTCCAGAACCCGGACGGCAAGAGCTGGTACTGGGTGTTCCACAGCACCGCCGGCCGCCAGCAGTACCGGGCCGTCTCGATCACCTGCGGCGGCGGATCCACGACCAGCGCCGTGGAGCGCCAGGACCGCGACCTCGGCGCCTGGAACTCGCTGGGCGGCGTCGACCGGATGGACTGCTTCCTGCCCGTCCCCGACCAGCAGCGGGTCGGCGGCAAGAGCTGGTACTGGGCGTTCCACACCACCGGCGGCCGCCAGCGCTACCGGCTGGTCTCGGTGGCCGACGGCGCCGCGCACACCGACGTGTGCGAGCGCACCGACCGCGAACTCTCCCAGTGGGGCTCGCTGAACGGCCTGAGCCGGGTGGACTGCTTCCTGCCCGTCCCGGACTGCCAGCGGGTCGGCGGCCGGAGCGAGTTCTGGTGCTTCTCCGGCCAGAGCTACCGCCGGATCTCGATCGCCGACGGCAGCGGCCACCCGGACCGGCTGGTCTCCGGCGACCGCTCCTGCGACGCCTGGTCCTCGCTGCTCTGACCCGCCCGGCCCTGGCCACCCGCCCCCCGGTGCGCCCCGCGTGCACCGGGGGGCGCACTGTCGGTCCCCTGCCCTACGCTGCGGGCATGGTGACGTTCGAGGAGTTCCGCGCGATGGCGCTCGCCCTGCCGGAGGCCGCACAGGAGCCGACCTGGGACATCGAGACCCTGCGGATCCGCGGCCGGATCTTCGCAATGGGCGCGCCCGGGGGCCGTTCCGTCACCGTCAAGGCCTCCCCCGAGGACCAGGCCGAACTGCTCGCCGCCGAACCCGAGGTGTTCTCCAGCGCGCCGTACGTCGGGCGGCACGGCTGGGTGAGCGTCCGGCTGGACCTGGTCGATCCGGAGGAGCTGCGCGACCTCGTCGTCGAGGCCTGGCGGCGCACGGCGCCCAAGCGGATGGTGCGCGAATTCGACGTGCGGGCCACTCTGTGACGCTGAAACGACACCGCCGGTTCATGTGAGCCATCCCACAGTTTGGGCGGGCGCGTCACCTCTCCGGGCACCCTACGCTTGCGCAGGGAAGCAGGCAGTCTCATCGCACCTCCGGGCACCGCCCGAGAAACGGTGACGGGCCCTAAGGGAGTTGGTGCGGTGCGCAACCGTCGGCGCTGGAAGCGGGTACTGATCGGGGCGTTCGCGGGCTGTGCCGTGCTCGCCGACGCCGGCGCCGCGGCGGCCCAGGCGGCCGCCTCCACCGAGCAGCTGGCGATCTCCACACCCCCGGCCGGCAGCGCCGCCTGGGTCCAGGACCACAGCTTCGACCGCACCCTGCCCGACCCGGCCACCACCACCCCGGCCGCCGCCGCCGCGTTCTTCGCCTCGCTCGCCCCCACCGAGCTGGACCGGCTGATCCGGGACTACCCGCTGGTCGTCGGCAACTTCGACGGCGCCCCGCTGGACCTGCGCTACCGCGCCAACAAGATCGCGCTGGCCGCCGAACGCGACAGCGCCCGGGCCCGCGCCGCCGACCACAAGCTCGACACCGACACCCGCGAGCTGGCCGTCTCCCGCGCCAACGACGTCGAGCACCTGCTCGGCCCCGACCGGCAGATCCTCGCCTTCGACCCGCGCGGCCGCGGCCTGATCACCGAGGTGTGGGGCGACCTCGCCGACGCCGAGCGGATCTCCGTCGTCGTCCCCGGCTCGGACGCCGACCTCGGCCACTTCGACCAGGCCCCCGAACCGCTGCGCTCCCCGGCCGGCATGGCCCGCGCCCTCTACACCGAGGAGCAGCGGCAGGCGCCGAACACCCGCACCGCGGTGATCGCCTGGACCGGCTACGTCACCCCGTCCGGCCTCGGCCCGGACGCCGTCACCTCCCGGCTCGCCGACGCCGGCGCGCCCCGGCTGCAGCGGCTGCTCGCCGGGCTCAAGGAGACCACCCGGCCGGACGCGCCCCCGGCCCTGCTCTGCCACTCGTACGGCTCCGTGGTCTGCGGCAACGCCGCCCCCGAGATCCCGCGCGCGGCCGCCTCGCCCTCCGACACCTCCGGGATCACCGACCTGATGGTGTTCGGCAGCCCCGGCATGGGCGTGCAGAGCACCAGCGAGCTGGGCACCGGCGTGCACGTCTGGGCCACCCGCAACCCCACCGACTGGATCGGCAACGTCCCGTACCTGGAGGTCGGCGGCCTCGGCCACGGCGCCGACCCGACCGCCGGCGGCTTCGGCGCCGAGCAGATCTCCTCGGCCCGCGCGGCCGGCCACAACGGCTACTTCACCGAGGGCACCGACAGCCTGCACAACTTCGCGGCGATCTCGCTCGGCCACTACCAGGACGTCGTCCGCCCCGCCCCGAACTCCTAGTTCCTACTCCTGGCCCTACTCCTGGCCCTACTCCTGGCCCTACTCCTGGTAGAGGCGCAGGGCGTCCGCCGCCGCCCGGGCCAGCTCGCGGCGGGCCGCGAGCGGGGCCAGCACCTCGACGTCCGTGCCGAAGGCGAGCAGCGCGCGGACGGCCGCCGGCGCCGGGAAGACCATCGCCACCTCGACCCACTCCTCGGCCGGCCCGGCACCCGCCTCCGGCGGCGGCGCGGTGACCCGGCCGCCGTGGATGCGGACGAACATGTCCAGCCGCCCGCGCCGCACCCGCACCCGGACCGGCAGCTCCTTCGGCAGCCGCTCCACCTGCTCGCGCAGCACCGCCCAGGCGTCCCCGAGCCCCACCCCGGCGCGGCGGCGCACCGCCTCGTCGGTGGTCTCGGCGGCCAGCACCCGGTCGGCCCGGAACAGCCGGGGCTCGCCGTGCAGATCGGCCACCAGGTACCAGACCGCGGCCTTGCTCACCAGCCCGTACGGGTCCACGGTGTACTCCACCGGCGCCGGGGTGCCGCTGTGCCGGTAGCTCAGCCGCAGCCGCCGGTCGGCGAACACCGCGTACTGCAGCTCGCCCAGTTCGGGGCCGGCCGCGGCGCCGGCCGCCGGGCCGCTCTGCAGCCAGCGGGCCGGGTCGACCAGGATCCGCTCGGTGATCCGCTCGGCGGCCGGGCGGTGCGGGGCCGGCAGCGCGGCCATCACCTTGCGCAGCGCCGAGCCGAGCGCGCCGTCCAGCCCGAGGTCGCTGTGCGCGCCCTGGGCGGAGAGCACGAACAGCGCCCGGGCCTCGTCCGCGGTCAGTCCGGTGACGTCGGTGCGGTAGCCGGGCAGCAGGCTGATGCCGCCGTGGCGGCCGCGTTCGGTGAACACCGGCACGCCGGCGGCGGAGAGCGACTCCACGTCGCGGTAGATGGTGCGGACGGACACCTCCAGGCGCCCGGCCAGTTCGGTGGCGGGCACCCGGCCGCGGGTCTGGAGCAGGAGCAGGATGGAGAGCAGGCGGTCGGCCTTCATGGCAGCAGAATCCCAGCAATCCTGACGGCGGTTGTCAGGTTTTACTGGGAGATTGCCGTTCGAGCCCGAAAGCCCGCACCACCCCAGGGAGCTGATTCCACGTGAACTCCGTCCAGGACGCCCGCCCGCAGTACCTGCTCGCCCTCGGCCAGTTGGAGAAGCTGTTCGCCGAGATCACCCCGGACGCCCTCGACCGGCCCACCCCGTGCAGCGCGTTCACGCTGCGGGAGCTGCTGAGCCACGTGGTCGGCGGCATCCACCGGTTCGCCTACCTGGGCGAGGGCGGCCGGGCCGAGGACGTCGTCGCCGCCACCGGGGACCTGGCGGACGACGCCTGGCCGGGCGCGCTGGACCGGGCCCGCGCCCGGGCCGTCGCGGCCTGGGCGGACGACGCCGCGCTGGACCGCCCGGCCCACGCGCCCTGGGGTGTGGTGCCCGGCCGGATCGCGGTCGGCGGCTACCTGATGGAGACGGTCGCGCACACCTGGGACATCTCCCGGGCGCTCGGTTCCCGGCAGCCGCTGGACGACGCCTTGGCGCATGCCGCGCTGGCCGTCGCCCAGGCCGTCCTGTCGGCCGAGCACCGCGGCGGGGCGGTCCCGTTCGGCGAGGTGCGGCCGGTCGCCCCGGACGCCGACGTGCACACCCGGCTGGCCGCCTGGCTGGGCCGGGAGGTCTGAGCAGGCACCCGGGGCGGGGGGAGCGGCCCGGGCGGCCGCTCCCCCACCGCCGCTACTCCCGGCCGACCTGGGTGAAGCGCATGTCCGGGTAGCGGTCCCCGGCGACCTCGCCCGCCACCGGCTCCAGCCGGGCCAGTTCCTCGGCGGTGAGCCGCAGCGTGGCGGCCGCGGTGTTCTCGGCGAGCCGGCTGCGCTTGCGGGTGCCGGGGATCGGCACGACGGTCAGCCCGTGCACCTCGGCCCGCTGGTGCACCCAGGCCAGCGCGACCTGCGCGAGGGTCACCCCACGGTCCGTCGCGATCTCCCGCAGCGGTGCCAGGAGTTCGGCGTTGGCCGCCGCGTTGGCGCCGGTGAAGCGCGGCTGGGTGCGCCGGACGTCGTCCGCCGCGAGCTGCTCGGCGGCCTGGAACGCCCCGGTCAGGAAGCCCCGGCCGAGCGGCGAGTACGGCACGAAGGCGACGCCCAGTTCGGCCGCGGCCGGCACCGCCGTGCGCTCGACGTCCCGGGCGAACACCGACCACTCGGACTGCAGCGCGGCGATCGGGTGGATCGCGTACGCCTCGCGCAGTTCGGCGCCCGTCACCTCGGACAGTCCCAGTCGGCGCACCTTGCCGGCCCGGACCAGCTCGGCCATGGTGCCGACCGAGTCGGCCAACGGCACGGCCGGGTCACGGCGGTGCATGTAGTAGAGGTCGATCTCGTCCACGCCGAGGCGGCGCAGCGAGGCGTCGACGGCGGCCCGGATGTACGCCGGGTCGTTGCGGATGCCGCGGTAACTCGGGTCGTCCTCCTTGCGCTCCACGGCGAACTTGGTGGCGAGCACCATCCGGTCGCGGTTGGCGCGGACGAAGGGGCCGATCAGCTCCTCGTTGCGGCCGAAGCCGTAGGCGTCAGCGGTGTCGAACAGGGTGACGCCGGCTTCCAGGGCGGCGTCCAGGGTGGCGAGCGCCTCGGGCCGGTCGGTCGGGCCGTAGAAGTCGCTCATGCCCATGCAGCCGAGGCCCTGGACGCCCACGAACGGGCCGTCGGTGCCGAGTCGGGCGGTGGGGAGGACGGGAACGGTCATCGCTCTGCTTCTTCCTCTGCGTGCGGCGCATGCGTGCGGCGTACTCCGCTGCGGCGTGCTCCGCGTGCGGCGTGCTGATGGCGGCTACTCGTGGCGGCGGACGGCCGGTTCGTCGGACGCGGCGATCCGGCCGGAGTACAGGTCGATCTTGTAGTCGAGGACGGCGAGGGTGGCCTGGAGGTCGGCGACCCGTTGGCGGACCTCCTCGCGCTGGTCGACCAGCAGTTGGCGCCGCGCCTCGTAGGTCCGCTCACCCTCGCGGGCCAGCTCCACGTAGCGGAGCATGTCGGCGATCGGCATGCCGGTCAGCCGCAGCCGGCCCAGGAAGGCCAGCCGGTGCAGGTCGGCGTCGCAGTAGCGGCGCTGGCCGCTGGCGGAGCGGTCGACCGGGTCGAGCAGACCGATCCGCTCGTACCAGCGCAGGGTGTGCGCGGTGAGCCCGCTGGCCACCGCGACCTCGCTGATGGTGTGCCGCGGGGTCCGGTCCGGATCGCCGACCGGGCGCTGGTACACGTCGGCGCAGGTCCGCAGGTCGAGCTGGACGGGTGCGAGCGTGGCCATGATCGGTTACCCCCTGTGGTGAGCGGTGACGACGACGCTATCGAGTTGGAGTGCACTCCAAGCAAGCCTCGCACCCGGGTGCTCCCGCCACCCGTTTTCGGGCCTTCGTTAGAGTCGGGCGCATGGAGAGCTTGCGGATGATCGAGAACTGGCCGGTGCCCCACGCCGCGGCGGCGGTGGTCCGGGGGGCGGACGGCGCGGTGCTGGGCACGTACGGGCCGCAGCAGCACCTGTTCCCGCTGGCGTCGGTGACCAAGCTGCTCACCTCGTACGCGGTGCTGGTCGCGGTCGAGGAGGGCGTCTTCGAGCTGGACGACCCGGCCGGGCCGGCCGGCTCGACCGTCCGCCACCTGCTCGCGCACACCTCCGGCCTGGGCTTCGACGAGAACCGGGTGTTCGCCGAGCCCGGCAACCGCCGGCTGTACTCCAACGCGGGCTTCGACGCGCTGGCGCGGGCGCTGTCCGACGCCGCCGGGATCGAGTTCTCCCGGTACGCCGCCGAGGCGGTGTTCGAGCCGCTGGGCATGCACGACACCCTGCTGAACACCGCGCACAAGTCCCCGGCCGGCGCCGGCGGCCTGTCCACCGTCGCGGACCTGGTCCGGTTCGCCGCCGAGCTCCAGTCCCCGAAGCTGCTGGACCCGTCCACCGTCCGGCAGGCCACCCGCGAGGTCGCCTTCCCGGGCACCAGCGGCGTGCTGCCCGGCTACGGCCACCGCCGGCCGAACGACTGGGGTCTCGGCTTCGAGATCCGCGACGGCAAGGCCCCGCACTGGACGGGCACCGCCAACTCGCCCGCCACCTTCGGCCACTTCGGCCAGTCCGGCACCTTCCTGTGGGTCGACCCGGAGGCCGGCGTGGCCTGCGTCGCGCTCACCGACCGGGACTTCGGCCCGTGGGCAGCCGAGGTCTGGCCGGCCTGCTCGGACGCGGTCCTGGCCGAACTGAACAGCTGAACGACTGGAAGGCTGAAAGGACAGCCCCTAGCCGTACGAGACCGGCGAGTGCATCTCCCAGAGCAGGAGTTCGGCGCCGGTCTCGCCGGCCGTCGGGTCGGCGAAGGCGTCGCCGGTGATCCGCACACTGTCGCCCGGGGCCATCGAGCGGCCGCCGCCCTTGGGCCCCGGGATCGTCCGGTAGCCGAGCGAGCCGGCGGTCAGATGCGCGTACCGCCAGGCGGCCTCGGGCAGTGCGGGCAGCGGCTGCCACGGCCCCGCCGTCGCCAGCCAGAGCGCGGCGTCGCCGCGGCGCAGCCGCAGGGCGTCCGTCCCGGCGTCGCGCTCCAGCCCGGAGGCGAGCAGCGTCAACCCGCCGTCGGCCGGTTCCACCTTGCGCAGCCCGTACGCCGGGGGCGCGTCGAACACGTCCGGCTGGAGCCACATCTGGACGAAGCGGACCGGGCCGGCGGCCCCGCCGACGTTGCGCTCGGTGTGGGTGACGCCGGAGCCCGCGCCGAGGTGCTGGACCATCCCCGGGCGGACCACCCCGCCGTGCCCCTGGGAGTCCCGGTGCGCCAGCGCGCCCTCCAGCACCCAGGTGAGGATCTCGGTGTCCCGGTGCTTGTGCTCCTCGTACCCGGCGCCGGGGGCGAGGAGTTCCTCGTTGCACGCGAGCAGCGCGCCGAAGTGCGTGTTCTTCGGGTCGTAGTGGCCGGAGAAGGAGAACGCGTGTCGGGTCTCGACGCCCTCGGCCGGGGTGGAGAGGTAGCGCTCGGCGGTGCGGCGCAGGTCGGCGCGGGGGCGGGCGGCGTCGTCTGTCACGGGCCCCACGGTAGTGGGTGTGACCGGCACCACCGTGCCGCTGCACCGGGGGGTGTGCACGAGCAGTCACTCACGTGAGGCAGTCTTGTCCTTGTGCCAGCCGCTTCCGCGAACTCCAAGAGCGAACCCAGTCCCACGGCCGAGCCGACCGGGAAGAGCCCGGCCCCCAGGGCCGGCCGCGACCGCCCCGGCCGGGCGGCGCCCCGCCTGACCGCGCAGGAGCGCAGAATGGCCGCCGAGCGGGCCGAGCGCCGGGCCGCGACGCTCAAGCGGCTGGAGAAGTCCTCGGGCAAGCTGGCCACCGCCGCGATCTCCCGGATGGACGACCAGCTCGGCTGGTACCGGCGGATGCCGCCGGAGCACCGTTCCTGGATCGGCCTGGTCGCCCAGGCCGGTATCGCCGCCTTCACCGAGTGGTACCGCCACCCGGACGCCGCCCAGGCGATCTCCACGGACGTCTTCGGCACCGCCCCGCGCGAGCTGACCAGGGCGATCACCCTGCGCCAGACCGTCGAGCTGATCCGCACCACGATCGAGGTGATGGAGGAGGCCATCGAGGAGGTGGCCGCCCCCGGCGACGAGGCGGACATGCGCGAGTCGGTGCTGGTCTACGCCCGGGAGATCGCCTTCGCGACCGCCCAGGTGTACGCCCAGGCGGCCGAGGCGCGCGGCGCCTGGGACGCCCGGCTGGAGGCGCTGGTGGTCAACTCGCTGCTGTCCGGCGACGCGGACGAGGGCGTGCTGTCGCGGGCCGCGGCGCTCGGCTGGGGCCAGCCCAGCCAGGTCCGGGTGGTGATGGGCAGCGCCCCGGACGGCGACAGCGAGCTGGTGGTCGAGGCGATCCGCCGGGCCGCCCGGTACGCCAAGCTGCACGTGCTGACCGGGGTGCTGGGCAAGCGCCTGGTGGTCGTGGTCGGCGGCGACAAGGAGCCGGTGCACGCGGCCCGGGCGTTGATCGGCCAGTTCGCGCCGGGCCCGGTGGTGGTCGGTCCGACCGTGCCGGACCTGCTCTCGGCGACCCGCTCGGCGCACGCCGCCGCGGCCGGCCTGCGCGCCTGCGCCGCCTGGCCGGACGCGCCCCGCCCGGTGCTGGCCGACGACCTGCTGCCCGAGCGCGCGCTGGCCGGCGACCAGGCCGCCCGCCGCCAGCTGGTGGAGGAGATCTACACACCGCTGGACGAAGCCGGCTCGGCGCTGCTGGAAACGCTGAGCGTCTACCTGGAGCAGGCCTCTTCGCTGGAGGGCGCCGCCCGGATGCTCTTCGTCCACCCCAATACGGTGCGCTACCGGCTACGACGTGTGACCGACGTCACGGGGTACGCCCCGTCCGACGTGCGTTCGGCGTTCACGCTGCGGATCGCACTCGCCCTCGGCCGACTCACCGCGGCCGGGGAGCCGAGCTGAACCGCCTGTAGGGAACTTACAATCCCGGATGGTTTTCTTCGTTACCGTCGCCTACCCGCCCCTGGGCGCCTGGCGAGAGAGGGTTGAACCGTGCTCGTAATCGTCGCCCCTGGACAGGGTGCCCAGTCCCCCGGTTTCCTCAGCCCCTGGCTGGAGCTGGACGGTGTCGCCGACCGCCTCTGCGGCTGGTCGGAGGTCGCCGGGCTCGACCTGGTGCACGCCGGGACCGAGGCCTCCGCAGAGGAGATCAAGGACACCGCCGTCGCCCAGCCGCTGCTGGTCGCGGCCGGTCTGATGACCGCCCGTGAGCTGTTCCCGGACGAGGACGTCGCCCGCAAGCTGGTCGGCGCCGTGGCCGGCCACAGCGTCGGCGAGATCACCGCCGCCGCCGGCGCCGGGGTGCTGAGCGCGCACGACGCGCTGACCTTCGTCCGCGAGCGCGGCCGGGCGATGGCCGCGGCCGCCGCCGTCACCGAGACCGGCATGATCGCCGTGCTCGGCGGCGACCCGGAGGTCGTCGCGGCGAAGCTGGCCGAGCACGGCCTGACGGCGGCCAACAACAACGGCGGCGGCCAGATCGTCGCCGCCGGCACGCTGGCCCAGTTGGAGACGCTGAAGGCGGACCCGCCGGCCGGTGCCAAGCTGGTCGCCCTGAAGGTGGCCGGCGCCTTCCACACCGAGCACATGGCCCCGGGTGTCGAGCGGCTGGCCGCGCTGGCCCCGACGCTGACCGTGGCCGACCCGCAGGTCCGCTACGTCTCCAACAAGGACGGCGAGGTCGTGGCCTCCGGCGCCGAGGTGCTCACCCGCCTGGTGTCACAGGTCTCCAACCCGGTCCGCTGGGACCTCTGCATGGAGACCCTCGGGCAGCTGGGTGCGACCGCCGTCATCGAGCTGTCCCCCGCGGGCACTCTCACCGGACTGGTCAAGCGCAACCTCAAGGGTGTGGCGACGCTTGCCCTCAAGACCCCCGCCGACCTGGACAAGGCCCGCGCGCTCGTCGCGGAGCACGGCGGTCAGGATCAGGAGACCCAGGCATGACGAAGCCGCAGATCCGCCCGTCCGAGGGCGCGCAGTACGCGCGCATCCTCGGCGTGGGCGGCTACCGCCCGGTCCGGGTGATCCCCAACGCCGAGGTGCTGGAGTGGATCGACTCCTCGGACGAGTGGATCCGCACCCGCAGCGGGATCGCCGAGCGCCGCTGGGCCGGCCCGGAGGAGAGCGTCGCCGAGATGTCGGTGCAGGCCTCCGGCAAGGCCATCGCCCAGGCCGGGATCACCCCGGACCAGATCGGCGGCGTGATCGTCGCGACCGTCTCGCACCTCAAGCAGACCCCGGCGATCGCCACCGAGATCGCCGAGCGGCTCGGCTGCGGCACCGCCCCGGCCTTCGACATCTCGGCCGCCTGCGCGGGCTTCGGCTACGGCCTGGGCCTGGCCGACGGCATGATCCGCGGCGGCAGCGCCGAGTACGTGCTGGTGATCGGCGTCGAGCGGCTGAGCGACCTGACCGACCAGTCGGACCGCTCGACCGCGTTCATCTTCGGCGACGGCGCCGGCGCCGCGATCGTCGGCCCGTCCGACACGCCCGGTATCGGCAAGCTGATCTGGGGCTCGGACGGTTCGCAGTCCGACGTCATCTCGCAGACCCAGGCCTGGGACACCGCCTTCGCCAAGCCCGACGCCGTCAACGGCGTGGGCGAGGAGGCCAAGTGGCCGGCCCTGCGGATGGACGGCCAGCCGGTCTTCCGCTGGGCGGTGTGGGAGATGGCCAAGGTGGCCCAGCAGGCGCTGGATGCCGCCGGGGTCACCGCCGACCAGCTCGGCGCCTTCATCCCGCACCAGGCCAACATGCGCATCACCGACGCCATGATCAAGGCGCTCAAGCTGCCCGACTCGGTGCCGGTCGCCCGCGACATCGCCGAGACCGGCAACACCTCGGCGGCCTCCATCCCGCTGGCGATGGAGCGCATGCTGGAGAGCGGCGAGGCCCGCAGCGGCGACCTCGCACTGATCATCGGGTTCGGGGCGGGTCTCGTGTACGCCGCGGCAGTCGTTACGCTCCCCTAGGCGCGTTTCGCCCCACTCATTCCGCAAAGCCTGCGTCCGGCCGCCGGTCGGACGCGTTCAACACCGAAGAGGAGCAGCCAGTATGGCTACCAAGGACGAGGTTCTGGAAGGTCTCGCCGAGATCGTCAACGAGATCGCCGGTATCCCGACCGAGGACGTCGAGCTCGAGAAGTCCTTCACGGACGACCTGGACGTCGACTCGCTGTCCATGGTCGAGGTCGTCGTGGCCGCCGAGGAGCGCTTCGACGTCAAGATCCCGGACGACGAGGTCAAGAACCTGAAGACCGTCGGCGACGCGGTGAACTACATCCTCACCAACGCCGCCGCCTGACCGATCGACCCGTTCGATCGGTCCAGCACGTCCGGCGTTCTCGACGCCTCGGACGGCTGACCCGTCGGCCCGGCTCCCCCCGAGCCTGGCCGACCCGCCGGCCGGGACGCCCCACCGGGCGCCCGGCCGGGCCCTTCCTCGGCTCGCCGCCGACCCCACGATCGTGAGAGAAGAAGAACCAGTGACCGCTGAAAACCGTACCGTGGTCGTCACGGGTATCGGCGCCTTCACGCCGCTGGGCGGCGACGCCGCCACCACCTGGGAGAACCTGGTCGCAGGACGCTCCGGAGTGGCGGCCCTGACCGAGGAGTGGGCCGCCGAGCTGCCCGTCAAGATCGCCGCCCGCACGGCCGTCGAGCCGGGCGAGATCCTCCCCCGGCCGCTGGCCCGCAAGCTGGACCGCTCGGCCCAGTTCGCGCTGATCGCCGCCCGTGAGGCCTGGGCCGACGCCGGCTACGAGACGCCGGCCACCGACGAATCCTCCAAGCTCGCCCCCGAGCGCCTCGGCACCGTCATCGCCTCCGGCATCGGCGGCGTGACCACCCTGCTCGACCAGTACGACGTGCTGAAGGAGAAGGGCGCCCGCAAGGTCTCCCCGCACACCGTCCCGATGCTGATGCCCAACTCCCCGGCGGCCAACGTCGGTCTGGAGGTCGGCGCCCGCGCGGGTGTGCACACCCCCGTCTCCGCCTGCGCCTCCGGCGCCGAGGCGATCGGCTACGCGATCGAGATGATCCGCACCGGCCGCGCCGACGTCGTGGTGGCCGGCGGCACCGAGGCGGCGATCCACCCGCTGCCGATCGCCGCGTTCGCCAACATGATGGCGATGTCCAAGAACAACGACGACCCCGAGGGCGCCTCCCGCCCGTACGACAAGGGCCGGGACGGCTTCGTGCTGGGCGAGGGCGCCGGCGTGGTCGTGCTGGAGTCGGTCGAGCACGCCGAGGCGCGCGGCGCCCGGATCTACTGCGAGGCCGTGGGCCAGGGCCTGTCCTCGGACGCCCACCACATCGCCCAGCCCGAGCCGACCGGCGCCGGCGTGGCCCGCGCACTGGCCGACCTGTTCGACCGCAACGACCTGGACAAGGCCGAGATCGTGCACGTCAACGCGCACGCCACCTCGACCCCGCAGGGTGACACCGCCGAGCTGAAGGCGCTGCGCAAGGAGCTCGGCGACGACCTCGACCACATCGCCATCTCGGCCACCAAGTCGATGACCGGCCACCTGCTGGGCGGCGCCGGCGGCATCGAGACCGTCGCCACCGTGCTGGCCCTGTACCACCGGATCGCCCCGCCGACCATCAACGTCGACGAGCTGGACGACGACGTGGACGCGGACATCGTGCGCGGCGAGGCCCGCCCGCTGCCCGAGGGCCGGATCGCGGCGCTGAACAACTCGTTCGGCTTCGGCGGCCACAACGTGGTGCTGGCCTTCCGCTCCCGGTAGTCCGCACACCGACCCGGTACGCACCGGGTCCGAACGCACCGAGAGGGGCCGGCGCTCGCCGTGAGCGTCGGCCCCTCTCGTGCGTCGTAGCCCGCCGGCTCAGACCACCTGGTGCAGCCAGCGCACCGGTGCCCCCTCGCCCGCGTAGCGGAACGGCTCCAACTCGTCGTCCCAGGGCTTGCCCAGCAGCCGGGAGATCTCGGCCTCCAGGTCGGCCCCCTCGCTGCGGGCCCGCAGCAGGACGGCGCGCAGCCGGTCCTCGGGGATCAGGATGTCGCCGTGGATACCCGTGACGGCGTGGAAGATGCCGAGCGAGGGCGTGCTGCTGTACCGCTCCCCCTCCGCCGTGGCGCAGGGCTCACTGGTGACCTCGTACCGCATCAGCTGCCAACCGCGCAGTGCGGAGGCGACCTTCGAGGCCGTACCGGGCTCCCCTTGCCAGGAAAGCTCGGCACGCCAGTGTCCGGGCGAGGCCGGCTGGCGGATCCAGTCCAGGCTCACCCGCACACCCAGCACCCCCGCGACGGCCCACTCGACGTGCGGGCACAGCGCGCGGGGCGCGGAGTGGATGTAGAGAACTCCACGTGTCGTCACCGGGACCTCCAGGCTGTGGACGAGGGTCGCCTTCCCCAGCTGCCTCGTGCCTGCAGTTGATCCACAGTTACCCACGTTAGCCGACATTAAGCTACTAAATTGAGCAAAACGGACAGGCTTTCGCTCAATGCTAGTCGAATCCTCAACGAGGTCTACCCCTCGGCCGGATCTCTCCCCCGAACGGCCCCATCGCCAGGCGGGACCCACCGTACCGCGCCGCCCCGCACCGTGGATGACGCACTTTCGGATCCGGCCGGAATGCGGTAGTGCGACCGATTCCCCTGCGCCCGTACGCAAACCGCCCCGCACGCCCGGTGGGGGCGGCGGGGCGGTCAGCGAGCCGACGGAGGGTCAGCCGTCCAGGCGGACCACCATCTTGCCGGTGTTGACGCCGCGCAGCAGGTCGAGGAAGGCGTCCGCGGTGCGCTCGAAGCCGTCCACCACGGTCTCCTCGTGGCGCAGTTCGCCGGACGTCAGCCAGCCGGCCACGTCGGCGACGAACTGCGACTGCAGCGCCGCGTGGTCGCTGACCAGCATGCCCTCCAGGCGCAGCCGCTTGCCGATCGCGAGCGCCAGGTTGCGCGGGGCGGCGGGGGCGGTGGTGTCGTTGTACTGGGCGATCGCGCCGCAGAGCACGGCGCGGCCGTGCACGGTGAGCGCGCCGATCGCGGCCTCCAGGTGCTCCCCGCCGACGTTGTCGAAGTAGAGGTCGATGCCGTCCGGGGCGGCCTGCGCCAGCTGCTCGTGGACCGGGGCGTCCTTGTAGTTGAAGGCGGCGTCGTAGCCGTAGACGTCCACCAGCTTGGCGACCTTCTCCGCCGAGCCGGCCGAACCGACCACCAGCGAGGCGCCCTTGAGCTTGGCGATCTGGCCGACCATGCTGCCGACCGCGCCGGCCGCGCCGGAGACGAAGACCTTGTCACCCTTCTTGAGGCCGCCGACGGCGAGCAGGCCGGCGTAGGCGGTCAGGCCTGGCATGCCGAGCACGCCGAGGTAGGCGGAGAGCGGGGCGGCGGCCGGGTCGACCTTGACCGCCTGGCGGGCGTCCAGGGTGGCGTACTCGCGCCAGCCGAGGCCGTGCAGGACGGCGTCGCCCGGGGCGAAGCCCTCGGCCCCGGAGGCGACCACGTAGCCGACCGCGCCGCCCTCCATGGCCTCGCCGAGCCGGAACGGCGGGGCGTAGGACTTCACGTCGTTCATCCGGCCCCGCATGTACGGGTCCACCGAGAGGAAGGCGTTGCGGACCAGGATCTCGCCCGGGCCCGGGGTCCGGACCGGGGCCTCGACCAGGGCGAAGTCGGTCGGCACCGGCCAGCCCTGGGGGCGGGCGGCGAGGTGCCATTCACGGGCGGTCGCGGGTGCGGCCTGCTCTGCCATGGGAGGCGCTCCTTAGGTGGTTCCGATGCATGAAAGGTTGAGCTACTGAAGTAACGATGGGCATGAAAGGTTCATGTTGTCAACTTTTCAGGTAGACTCTCGGACATGGACACCCAGTCGACCCGGACCGCCACGCCGCAGTCCGACGAGATCACCCGCGAGGTCGTCGATCTGATGGCCAACCTGGTCGCGCTGTTCCATCGCGAGTACGAGGAGGCCGCCGCCGCCCGCTCACTCACCGGCGCCCAGGCCAAGGTGCTCGCCCTACTGCGCCGCGGCCCCATGCCGATGCGCCAGATCGCCCAGACGCTCAGCTGCGAGCCGTCCAACATCACCGGCATCGTCGACCGGCTCGAAGCCCGCGGCTTCGTCACCCGGGAGGCCGACCGGCAGGACCGCCGGGTCAAGCTGGTCGCCGCCACCGGCACCGGCGCCACCGCCTCCGAGGAACTGCGCGAATCGCTGAACTTCGCCCGCGAGCCGCTGGCCGCCCTCGGCCACGACGAGCGGGCCGTCCTGCGCGACCTGCTCCGCCGGATGCTCACCGGCGCCGCCGGCCCCGGAGCGTGACCGGCATCCGGGGCGTGATCAGCATCACAGCCCCGGAGCGAAATCCGGGCCTCCGGCGGAGGTAACCGAACAGCCCGTCGAAACGTCTAATGTTCGAACATCGAACACGAGAGACGGAAAGACGGGGGGACACGGAGGATGGGCAGCAGCACGCGCAGGCGCCGCTACCTGCGGACAGCCATCGGCCTGGCCGCCGTCCTGGTGCTGTCCGTCGTGGGCGCCGGGGCCTGGTTCTACCACCGGCTGGACAACAACATCACCACCTTCGACCCGGGCGGCGTCGCCACCGAGCGCCCGCCCGCGCCCGCCCCGGTCACCCCCGGCGCCCAACTGCCGGTGAACATCCTGGTGCTCGGCTCGGACACCCGCGACGACGGCAACAGCGCGATCGGCGGCGGCGACGAGGGCGTCGGCCACTCCGACACCGCGATGCTGGTGCACGTCTACGCCGACCACAAGCACGCCGTCGGCGTCTCCATACCCCGGGACACCCTGGTCACCATCCCGTCCTGCAAGCTGCCGAGCGGCACCTGGACCACGCCCCGGAACAACCAGATGTTCAACTCGGCCTTCACCATCGGCGAGTTCCCCAAGGGCAACCCGGCCTGCACGCAGAACACCGTCGAGACGCTCACCGGCCTGCGGATCGACCACACCATCGTGGTCGACTTCAAGGGCGCCGCCGCGATGGCCGACGCCATCAACGGCGTGGACGTCTGCGTCCCCAACAACGTCGACTCGCACGGCATACACCTCCGCAAGGGCATGCAGAAGCTCTCCGGCCAGCCCGCCGTGGACTACCTGCGGGCCCGCTACGGCTTCGGCGACAACTCCGACATCGGGCGGATGAAGCGCCAGCAGGCCTTCGTCTCCTCGATGATCAAGAAGGTGCAGGGCCAGGGCTTCTCCCTGCCCACGCTGCTCCCGCTCGCCGACGCGGCCACCCGCTCGCTCACCGTGGACGAGGGGCTGGGCACCGCGATGAAGCTGGTGGACTTCGCCCGCTCGCTCCAGGACATCAAGCTGTCCGACATCACCTTCGTGACCGCGCCCTGGCGCTTCGCCGGCGAGCGCGTCCAGCTCGTCCAGCCGGACGCCAACACGCTGTGGCGGCTGCTGCGCGAGGACCGCACCCTGGACGGCCAGAGCACCTCCGGTACCGACACCCCGGCGCCCTCCCCCACCGCCCCCGGCCCCGACGGCGCGACCCCGGGAGCCTCGGCCGGCCCGTCCGCACCGCTCACGCCCGAACAGGCCGCGGCCCCCGTGCTCGTGGTCAACGGCGTCGGCACCCCCGGCCTGTCCACCTCCGGCGGGGAGGCGCTGCGGGCCCGGGGCTTCCAGAACGTCACGCTCGGCAAGCCCGCCGGCGGACGGATGCAGACCGAGATCAGCTACGACCCGGCCCTGAAGGCCGCCGCCGACCAGGTGGCCGCGCTCTTCCCGGGGGCGCGCGCGGTCGAGGAACCTGGCTCCGAGGGCATCACCGTCACCCTGGGCCGCGACTACCGGCCCAGCCCCGCCACCAAGCTGGACGCGGTCGGCAGCGGCCCCGGCGCCAAGTCCTCCGCCCCCGCCACCGCCGACCCGAGCGGCGTGCCCAGCGGGGTGCCCACCGGCATAGCGGAGAACACCCGCGGCGCCGACACCGACCCGTGCGCCGACCTGACCTTCGGATGAGCCGTTCCGGCCCGATCCGGGTCTACTCCGGGTCGGGCAGGCCGGTGACGACGGCGGTGAGCCGGGTGCCGCGGGGGAAGGCTCCGGCGGCGGCCAGGCCGGTCAGCGCGGCCAGCAGCTTGGCCACGTAACGGCGTTCCAGCGGGATGCCGTGGCGGGCTTCGAACCGCTCGGCGAAGGCGGCCAGTTCGGCCGGGACCTTGCCGTAGCCGCCGCCGTGGTGCGCGTGGTCGATCCGCCAGTTGTCGAACTCCCGGCCGTAGGCGGCCCGGTGGAGCCGGGTGACCTCGCCCTCCAGGTAGCCCTCGCCGCCGCGCAGCACGGCCACGCCGAGCGCCCGCGCGCCCGGCGGCAGGCCGGCCGCGATGCCCGCCAGGGTGCCGCCGGTGCCGACCGGGCAGCAGACCACGTCGTGCCCGCCCAGGCCGGGCAGTTCGGCCGGGATCGCCGCCGCGCCGGTCACGGCCAGCGCGTTGGAGCCGCCCTCCGGGAGCACCAGGCAGGGGCCCCAGCGCCCCTGCGGATCGGCCGTGGGGCCGGCGTCGGCGCGGCCGGTGGCCTCCCGGTACTCGGCGCGGGTCAGGAACTCCAGCCGCATCCCGGCCCGTTCGGCCGCCCGCAGCGACCAGTTGCGCGGCCGGTCGGCCAGTTCCTCGCCGCGGACCAGCCCGACGCTCTCCAGGCCGAGCGCCGCGGCGGCCGCCGCGACCGCCCGCAGGTGGGTGGAGTACGCCCCGCCGAAGGTCAGCAGCCGGGTGTGGCCCTGGGCGACGGCGGCCGCCAGGTTGGGCGCGAGCTTGCGCCACTTGTTGCCCGGGACGCTCGGGTGCAGCAGGTCGTCCCGTTTGAGCCGCAGTTCCACCCCGGCCCGCGCGAACACCTCGTCGGCGCAGTCCACCAGCGGGGTCGGCAGCAGGGCGGGTTCGAGCATCCGGCCAGCTTAGACCGACCGGCCGGTCGGGGTGAGCAGCCCCAGGTTGTAGGCGGCGGCGACGGCGGAGGCGCGGTCCTTGACGTCGAGCTTGGCGTAGACGTGGATCAGATGGGTCTTCACGGTGGCCTCGCTGATGAACAGCCGGGCGGCGGCCTCCCGGTTGGTGGCGCCGGACGCGACCAGTTCCAGCACCTCCAGCTCGCGCGGGCTGAGCGGCTCCCGGACGGGCGCGCGGACCTGGCCGAGCAGCTTGGCGGCGACGGTCGGCGCGATCACCGAGGCGCCGCGGGCGGCTTCCCGGACGGCGTGGAACAGCTCCTCCCGGGCCGCGTCCTTGAGCAGATAGCCGGTGGCGCCGGCCCGGACGGCGGGCAGCACGTCGGCGTCGGTGTCGTAGGTGGTGAGCACCAGGACCCGCCCGGGCAGGCCGCGTTCGGCCATCTCGCGGATCGCGGTGACGCCGTCCATCCGCGGCATCCGCAGGTCCATCAGCACCACGTCCGGGCGCAGCGCGGCGACCAGGACCAGCGCCTCGGCGCCGTCCCCGGCCTCGCCGACCACCTCGAATCCGGGGGCGGCGGTGAACATCCCGCGCAGCCCGTCCCGCACCACCGGGTGGTCGTCCACCAACAGCAGTCTGATCGTCGTCGCGTCGCTCACGGCGCTACTCCTCCATGCTGATCGCCGGCAGGGTCGCGGACACGGTCGTGCCGGCGCCCGGTTCGGTCTCCAGGTCGAGCCGCCCGGCCAGGCGCTGCACGCGGCGGCGCATCACGTCCAGGCCGTAGCCGCCGCCGGTGGCCCGGGAGGCGGGCTCGGCGGCCGGGTCGAAGCCGACGCCGTCGTCCCGGACGTCCAGGGTGACCAGGCCGGGCATGTACGAGAGGGTGACGCCGACCCGGGAGGCCCGCGCGTACTTGGCGGCGTTGGCCAGCGACTCCTGGGCGATCCGCAGCAGGGTCACCTCGACCTCGGGGTGCAGCGGGCGGGCCTCGCCGGTGACGGTCAGCCCGGCGGCGGCGTCGTTGCGCTCCCGCCACTGCTCGACCAGCTCTGCCAGCGCCTCCGGCAGCGCGGCCCGCTCCAGTTCGATCGGGCGCAGCGCGTGGACGGCCCGGCGGGCCTGGGTCAGGCTCTCCCGGGCGAGGGCCGCCGCGTTCGCCTGGTGCCGCTCGGCGGCCGCGGCGTCCTGGGCGCGGGTCTGGTCGGCGGCCTGGAGCTGGGTGACGATCCCGGCCAGGCCCTGGGCGACGGTGTCGTGGATCTCCCGGGCGAGCCGGCGGCGCTCGTCCGCGGCCCCGGCCTCCCGGGCCTGGACGAGGAGTTGGGCGTGCAGGCCGGCGTTCTCGGCGAGCGTCTCGGTGAGCAGCCGGTTGGCCTCGGCGAGTTCGGCGTTGGCGGCCTTGCGGCGGGCGCTCAGCCGGTCGGCCGCCTCGCTGAGCGCGAACATCAGCCCGACCACCATCAGGTTGAAGGCGACGACGGCCAGCAGTCCGCCGACCTTCGCCGGGCTGTCGGGCAGGACTCCGCCGACCTGGGAGAGCGAGGTGGGGACGGTGGCCACGGCCGCGCCCGCCATCCGGGCCCGGCCCCGCAGGTACTGGGCGGCGTGCAGGTAGCCGGTGAAGGCGAAGAAGCCGAAGATCGGGTTGTCCAGCACCAGGACGGTGATCAGCGCCAGCAGGACGGCGAAGTGGGCGCCGGCGTACCGGGCGCGGCCGTCCGGGCCCGGCCTGCGGTCGAGCACCGAGCGCAGGACCAGCCACAGGAACGCGGCGGCCGCCGCCGGGAGGACGGCGGCGGCGGGACGCGCGTTCGGGACGGGGATCAGCAGGGCCAGGGCGGTGGCGATCAGCAGGGCGACGTAGCAGAGCGGGCCGATCAGCCGGTCCAGCCGGTCCTGCCAGTCGCCGAGCGCGTTCTCGTCGGCCGACGGCCGCATGATCATTCCCACCGGAACAGCCTGGCAGCCGCGGCCCCCGCGAGCACCGCGTACGCCGCGAGTGTGAGCAGGCCCACGGCGTGCGGGAAGTGCCCGGACCAGGCGTCCTGCAAGGTCTGGACGGCGGCGCCGCTGGGGGTGAAGTCGCCGATCCGGTTGAGCAGGGCCGGCGAGAACTCGCGCGGCAGCCAGATCCCGGAGAAGAACATCATCGGGAAGAAGGCCAGCGCGCCGACCGCGTTGCCGGCCTTGGCGGACGGGACGACCGCGGCGAGCAGCAGGCCGATCGACAGCAGCGCGGCGGCGGCCAGCAGGAAGGCCAGCAGGAACCCCAGCGGCCGGCGCGGCAGCGACACCCCGAGCAGGGGCCCGGCCGCCACCACCAGCAGCACCGAGACGACGGCGACGCCCAGGTACAGCGGCAGCAGCGCGCCGAACAGCAGCGCCGGGCGGACGGGGCTGGCCGACATCCGGCGCAGCACGCCGCGTTCGCGGTAGGCGGCGAGCAGCGAGGGCAGGCCGTTGAGGCCGAGCAGCAGCAGGGTGAAGACGGCCAGGATCGGCGCGTACAGCTGGATGGTGCTCATGCCGTGCATGTCGGGCGAGGTCTTGCGCAGGGCCGGGACGGAGCCGAGGACGAGGAACAGCACGACGGGGAAGGCGAGGCCGAAGAATGCGGTCAGCGGGTCGCGGAGGAACAGGCGGGCCTCGGCGACGGCCAGGCGGCGGACGGCGTGGGCGGTGTGGTTCACGGTGGTGGTCCCCTCGGGCGTGGTGATGGCGGCTCAGGAGTACTGGCAGGTCAGGCGTCGTGGCGGGTCAGGGCGAGGTAGGCGTCGTCCAGGCTGTGCTCGCGGATCCGCAGCCCGGTGACGACGATCCCCTCGCGGGCGAGCAGGCCGGTGACCTCGTCGGCGAAGTCCCCGACACCGGAGACCTCGACCCGGCCGTCCCGCTCCTCGACCCCGGTGACCCCCGGCAGGGCCGCCAGCCGGGCGGTGTCCAGCGGCCCGGTGGGGCGGAAGCCGAGCGTGCCGCCGGTGCCGGAGCGGGCGATCAGCTCCGCGGGGGTGCCGGTGGCGACGATCCGTCCGCCGTCGAGGACGGCGGCCCGGTCGCAGAGCGCCTCGACCTCGTCCATGAAGTGCGAGACCAGGACCACCGTCACGCCCTCGTCGCGGATCCGCCGGATCAGCTCCCAGGTGTCGCGGCGGCCCTGCGGGTCGAGCGCGGTGGTCAGCTCGTCCAGGAAGGCCACCTCGGGGTTGCCGATCAGGGCGAGGGCGATGAACAGCCGCTGGCGCTGGCCGCCGGAGAGCTTGTCGAACGGGGTCCGGCGCTGGTCGGCGAGCCCCCACTCGTCCAGCAGCTCGCGCCAGTCCCGGGGGTTCGGGTAGAGCGCGGCGTACAGTTCCAGCGCCTCGCCGACCCGCAACGCGCCCTGCAACTGGGCCTGCTGGAGCTGGATGCCGATCCTCGGCCGCAGCCGGTGGGCGTCCTTCACCGGGTCCAGGCCGAGGACACGGACCGTCCCCGCGTCGGCCCGGCGCAGGCCCTCGCAGCACTCCACGGCGGTCGTCTTGCCCGCGCCGTTCGGCCCCAGCAGGCCGAACACCTCGCCGCGCTCCACGCCGAAGGAGACCTCCTCCAGCACCTGGCGCCGCCCGTAGGCCTTGCGCAGCCCCGCCACCTCGATCACGGCCATCGCGCCGCTCCCTCCCGCTCGTCCCCGCTGGTCCGGCCGGTTCCTCCGGCCTGCAACGAGCTTCCCGCGCGGGGCCCCGGCCGCGGATCGACCGGACGGTCAGAGCTGTGGGCGGGCGCGGTGGACGGCGGATCAACCGATCGGTGGATGGAGCACGGGCGCGGGCCCGGAACGCGGGAGGCCCGGCCGCCGTGTCGGCGACCGGGCCTCTCCTGCGGATCACACCGGGCGGGTCAGACCAACGCGACGTCGGAGTTGCGGGTGCTGATGGCCCGGCGCAGGGCGCGCGGGACGGGGCCCGCGGCGGGGGCCAGCTTGTCGATCCGGGTGCGGAACTCGCGGCTCTGGCGCCACGTCAGGACGGCTCCGAGCCGGGCGGCGTCGACCAGCGCGACCAGCGCGGCGTCCGCCGGGTCGACCCGGCTGAGCGGCGCCTTCAGCGCCGAACCCACCGATGCCACGAGCGACTTGCGCAGCCGCTGCTCCGGCAGCACGACCCGGGTGCACGGGAACAGTCCGAGCGCGCGGCGCTGTTCGAGCCGGATCCGCCCGGACGTCGCCAGCCCGTCCCGGACCACCCGCGCGGCGCGGGCCGCCGGGCCCTGGCGGCGGCCGACCCAGCTCTGCCAGCTGCGCCGCCGGCCCTGCCGGATCTGCTCCAGCATCGCGGCGGAGAGCGGGTCGAGGCCGTCGGCCGACGCGCCGTCGACGGCGGCCGGGTGCCGGCCGTCGTCGCGGATCAGCGCGCGCCGCAGGAGTTCGGCGAGCGCGGCGGCCCGCAGCACCAGGTCGAGCCTGGCGGTGGCGGTGAGCCGCTCGCGCTCGGGGTGGTAGGCGAGCAGGTAGAGCTTCTCCGGCAGGGTGATGGGCAGGTCCACGATGGACTCCAAGCAGATGGACGGTGGATGGGCCCGTTCATCCGGCGTCGGAACCGCCGGTCTCCGGGTTCTCCTTGGGCGGTCGGCCGCGCCGGGGAAGACGGGCCGCGTCGCCGGGCATCCGGCCCGCGTCGCTGAGGGCACGGCGAAGGAGGAACTCGATCTGCGCGTTGGCACTGCGCAGCTCGTCCGCGGCCCACCGGGCCAGTGCGTCGTGGACCGCCGGGTCCAGTCGCAGCAGGATCTTCTTCCGCTCCGTCGCCAACGCCGCGCCTTACTGGTAGAGGGAGCCCGTGTTCACGACGGGCTGGGCGCCCCGGTCGCCGCAGAGCACCACCAGGAGGTTGCTCACCATCGCGGCCTTGCGCTCCTCGTCCAGTTCGACGACGTCGCGCTCGGCGAGCCGGTCCAGCGCCTCCTCGACCATACCGACGGCGCCCTCGACGATCAGCCGCCGTGCCGCGACCACGGCCCCGGCCTGCTGGCGCTGGAGCATCACCTGGGCGACCTCGGGCGCGTAGGCGAGCCGGGTGATCCGGGACTCGACGACCCGCACCCCGGCCGAGACGACCCGGGCCGCGATCTCGGCGGAGAGCATCCGGCTGATCTCCTCCGCGCCGTCGCGCAGCGACAACTGGCCCTCGCGGTGGGCGTCGTACGGGTAGCTGCTGGCGATGTGCCGGACGGCGGTCTCGGTCTGGATGGCGACGAAGTCGCTGTAGTCGTCCACCTCGAACACGGCCTTGGCGGTGTCCTCGACCTGCCAGACCACCACGGCGGCCATCTCGATCGGGTTGCCGTCCGCGTCGTTGACCTTGTTGGTCTCGGTCTCGTGGTTGCGGATCCGGGTGGATATCCGGCGGCGGCTGGTGAACGGGTTCAGCCAGGTCAGGCCCTCGGCACGGATGGTGCCGCGGTAGCGGCCGAGCAGCTGGACCACCCGCGCCTGGCCGGGCGAGACCACGGTCAGCCCGCACAGCAGCAGCAGTGCGCCCAGGACGGCCAGCGGCCCGACGGTCAGCAGGGTGATCCCCAACGCCTTGGACCCGCCGGCCAGTTGGATACCGCCGACGATGGTCGCCCCGATCCCCGCGAGCAGGCCGAGCAGCGTCCCTCCGAGCACCGGCAGCCCGGCGGCACCGGTGATGACCCGCTCGGTGATCTTGGGTGCCGGAAGGTCGAGGACGGGGCCGTCTTCGACGTCGACGGCAGAACGCGGTGTGGTCATGAGACCAGCTCCTCCAGCGAGTTTTTCCGATCCAGCTGTCAAAATGATATCACTTTTTGCGCCGACGGCGCCAGGGGCCGGACCGCATTCGTCTGGGGGCAGGGCAAGCCGGCTCGGGGTAGGGCAAGCCGGCCCGTCCCGAGCCGTGTCCACTCAATGTCCACTGGTGGGTGAATCTCAGCGCGCCAGGCCCTGAGCGGCTGGCCGATGCTCTACAGTTCCGACCGGAACTGGAGCCGTTCTGCCAGATCAAGCCACTGTTTTGTCTGATGATCGATCCAACGATCGATCAGTGGCTGAGGTGGGGCGGGTGGGACTCGAACCCACGACCAAGGGATTATGAGTCCCCTGCTCTAACCGGCTGAGCTACCGCCCCGGTTCGCCGCGTGCGCCGGTCGTCGACCACGGCAGCAGCAGACGGCCCCGAAAGGACGTCCCGGGCAGCATAGCCGGTCGATCACCCGTGGTGCGCGCCGGGGGCGCGCACGGGTGCGCACAGGCGTGCGCCTGTCCTGGTTGCGCAGTTCGGGTGGCGCCCGGACGGCCCCACGGGCAGCCTGGACGGATGACGACACGTGGGACGGGAGCCGCCGCCGGGGCGCTCGCGGTGCTGCTGGCCGCGGCGGGCTGCACCACCTCGGCCGGGCCCGGCGGGGGCGCGCCGACGGTCAGCTCGGCTCCGGCCACCCCCTCCACCCGCCCCTCCGCCCGCCCCTCCGGATCCGCCTCGGCCTCCGGCGGCGGCCACGGCTGGAGCCGGCAGCGGCTCAGGGGCGCCGTCGCCAGGCACACCGGGGTCACCCGCACCGCCAGGCCCACCGTGCTCAACGGCCTGGTCGGCGCCGTCTTCACCCGCAACGCGGACGGCGACCACTTCTGCACCGCCAGCGTCGTCGACAGCGCCGGGCTCAACCTCATCGTCACCGCCGCGCACTGCGTCTGGGACCCCCAACTCGGCCAGCGCAGCGACCTCGTCTTCGTCCCCGGCTACCGCAACGGCGACACCCCCAGCGGCGTCTGGCCGCTGATCGCCGTCACCGTCGACGACGGCTGGAAGGACCACGCCGACCCGGACGTGGACGTCGCCTTCGCGGTCGTCCAGGCCCAGAACGGGCAGCAGGTGCAGCAGGTGCTCGGCGCCAACAAGCTGGGCGTCGGCCTCGGCTACCAGCTGCCCGTGCGGATCACCGGCTACCCCGGCACCAGCGACGTCCCGATCACCTGCGCCAACAACACCACCGAGCAGAGCTCCACCCAGCTGCGGATCGACTGCCCCGACTACACCGGCGGCACCAGCGGCAGCCCCTGGGTGACCGACTTCGACCCGAGCACCAGGACCGGCACCGTGGTCGGCGTGATCGGCGGCTACCAGCAGGGCGGCGACAGCCCGGACACCTCGTACAGCAGCTACTTCGGCGACCGCGTCCAGGCGCTCTACGACCGGGCCACCGGCTGACCGGAGGGGCGGCAGTGGCGCCGCCGGGCACGGCCTGATAGATCTTCCTCTCGAACGGCGGAACGCACGAACCCGGTGCCCGCCCCGAGGAACGAGACGGAGCCCCGATGGCCCCCCGCCCGGCACGGCCCCCGCGCGCCGCACGGACGGTCGCGCTGGCGGCCCTGCTGCTCACCGCCGGAACCGCGTGCGACGGCGGCGAGCAGGACCAGGCGCCCGCCGCCGAGGTCGCGCAGCAGAGCAGCACCCGCGACCGGATCGGCACCCTCTCGGTCCGGACCGCGCAGGGCCCCCGGGCCTGCACGGCGAGCGTCGTCCGCAGCCCCAGGCACAACCTGCTGGTCACCGCGGCGCACTGCGTGCAGAACCGCCGGATCGGCCTGCTGGACGGCCTGGTGTTCACCCCCGGCTACCGCAACGGCTTCATCCCGTACGGCAGTTGGCCGGTGAAGTCGATCACCGTCGACCCGCGCTGGGCGGACGACGACGACCCCGAGTACGACGTGGCCTTCGTCACCGTGGGCACGGTCGGCGGCAAGCAGGTCGAGGACGCCGTCGGCGGCAACCCGATCGCCACCGGCCAGGGCTTCGGGCTGGCCGTCTCGGTGACCGGCTACCCGAACGAGCGCGACGAGCCGATCACCTGCGCGGCCAGGACCCGCTCGCAGAGCCCGACCCAGGAGCGCTTCGACTGCGACGGCTACACCGACGGCACCAGCGGCAGCCCGTGGGTGACGGACGGCGGCACGGTCGTCGGCGTGATCGGCGGCTACCAGGAGGGCGGCGAGACGGCCGGCACCTCCTACAGCGTCACCTTCGACCAGCGGGTCTCCGCGCTCTACCGGGAAGCGACCACCTGAGCCGCCCGGCCGTCGCGAGGTGACGAAGGCAACACGAAGGCCCCCCGGTCATCCGAGGGGCCTTCGCTCTGAGCAGTCACCGGGCGGACCCGATGAAGCTCCCGCATTTGGACTCGAACCAAAAACCTGCCGGTTAACAGCCGGCTGCTCTGCCAATTGAGCTATGCGGGATCGCGGTACCGAACTTCCGTACCACGGACGGGAGGAGGCCTCTTGCAAGACCTCTCCCGAGCTCCCCCAATTGGACTCGAACCAATAACCTGCCGATTAACAGTCGGCTGCTCTGCCAATTGAGCTATGGGGGATCGGCTACCGCCTCGGCCCCCGGTTCCCCGGGCTCCTCGGCGCTCGCTGCGGGACATACATTAGCGCACTCGGGGGGGTGGTCCGCCAATCGCTTTCGCCGGACCGCCCCCCGGGCTCCCGCCCGGCGTGCCCGGCGCGCGCCCGGCACGGCCCCCGGGGATGCTGGGGGGCACGGACGGTTCGCCGTCCCGACGGACGGGTAGGGCAATGCGGCAGAAGGCCGCCAGGAGAGGGTGGATCCGATCATGTGGAAGCTGTCGTTGGCCGCGGGGTTCGCGGCCGGCTACGTCCTGGGCTCCCGGGCCGGGCGCCGGCGCTACGACCAGATCACGAAGGTCACCCGGAAGATCGCCCAGAACCCCACGGTGCAGGGCGCGGCCGACCGAGCCAGGCAGCAGGCCGGCGCGGTCGCCGGGAAGGCCGCCGGCGCCGTCGCGGACAAGGTCGGCGACCGGCTGCCGAACGCCGTCACCGACCGGGTGCCGTACTTCAACCGTTCCCGGGCCGAGGACGACGGCTGGGGTACCTTCCGCCCGTGACGGGACGGTGACGCCAGGGTGTACCAGGGCCCTGCGTCCGGTCCCGAACGGGCAACACCTCACCCGGCCCGGACGCGTCCCGGGCCGGGCTGAGGCATGATCTCGACATGGCCATCGTCGCGGGGATAGACAGCTCGACCAACCGCACCCGGATCGTCGCGTGCGACGCCGACACCGGCGCCGTCCTGCGCTCCGGCAAGGCGCCGCACCCCGTCCCCGAGGACCCGGACACCCGCCCCGGCGAGACCGACCCGCAGCTCTGGCTGCACTCGCTCGGCGACGCCGCCGCCGGCGGCCTGCTGGAGGGCGTCCGGGCCATCGGCGTCAGCGCACAGCAGCACGGCATGATCGGCCTGGACGCGGGCGGCGTGCTGGTCCGGCCGGCGATCCTCTGGAACGACCCGCGCTCCAGCGGCGCCGCCGCCAAGCTGCTGGACGCGCTCGGCGGCCCGGCCGCCTGGACCGCCGCGATCGGCGCCGTCCCCAGCCCGACCTACACCATCGCCAAGCTGCGCTGGCTGGCCGAGTTCGAGCCGGCCAACGCCCGCCGGGTGGCCGAGGTCCTGCTGCCGCACGACTGGCTGGTCTGGCAGCTCCTCGGCCACCCCAGGCGCCGCACCACCGACCGGGGCGACGCCTCCGGCACCGGCTACTGGTCCCCGATCACCGGCGAGTACCGGCAGGACCTGGTCGAGCTGGCGCTCGGCCACGAGCTGCGGCTGCCCGAGGTGCTCGGCCCCGCCGAACCCGCCGGGCACACCCCCGAAGGCCTGCTGATCTCGGCCGGCACCGGCGACAACATGGCCGCCGCGCTCGGCCTCGGGCTGCGCCCCGGCGACGCGGTGGTCTCGCTCGGCAGCACCGGAACGATCTTCGCCGTGCACGACCGGGCCGTGGTGGACGCCACCGGACTGATCTCCTCCTTCGCCGACGCCGCCGGCCGCCACCTCCCGATGGTCGCCACCCTCAACGCCGCCCAGGTGCTCCGCGCCACCGCCGCCATGCTCGGCCGGGACCTGGACGGCCTGAGCGACCTCGCCCTGCACTCCTCCCCCGGCGCGTACGGGCTGGTGCTCCTCCCCTACCTGGACGGCGAGCGGACGCCGGCCCTCCCGCACGCGGCCGGCACCCTGACCGGCCTGCGGGCCGAGTCGATGACGCCGCAGCACCTGGCCCGGGCCGCCGTCGAGGGCATGCTGTGCAACATCGCGGACGCCCTCGACGTGCTGCGCGCCCAGGGCGTCGCGGTGCGGCGGGTGTTCCTGCTCGGCGCGGCCGGGCGGCTGCCCGCCGTCCGGCACATCGCCCCGCCGCTGTTCGGCGTCCCGGTCGTGGTGCCGCCGCCGGGCGCCCACGCCGCCCGCGGGGCCGCCCGGCAGGCCGCCTGGGCGCTGGCCGGCACCCCGGAGCCGCCGGAGTGGGAGCTGCCGGACGCCGAGACCGTCGAGCCGGACGGGGAGCAGGACCTGGCGATCGGTTCGGCGGTGCGCCAGCAGTACCGCGCCGCCCGCGAACAGGTCCACCCGGAGACGGCGGCCTGAACCCGGCTGCGGCGGCCTGGAGGCGGCCCGCGGCGGCCTCACCGGCCGGGGACGGCAGCGCCCGACCCCGACCCCGACCGGTGAAGATGCGTCACCCGGCGGCCGGTGGCAGCGTGGGACGGGACACGGCCACCGACATGAAGGGCGGCAGGACTCCATGGCGCTGCACAAGGGGGCCCGCAACGACCGCCGGCTGAGCATCGGGCCGCTCGTGGGCGCCGCCGACCCGCTGGGCTCGATGAAGCTGGCACCGCCGCTGCACCGGCTCGGCGAGGGGCCCGTCACGGCCGACACCGCGTACCAGCTGATCCACGACGAGCTGATGCTGGACGGCAACGCCCGGCTCAACCTGGCGACCTTCGTCACCACCTCGATGGAGGCGCAGGCCGCCCGGCTGATGACCGAGTGCCTGGACAAGAACATGATCGACAAGGACGAGTACCCGCAGACCGCCGAACTGGAGCGGCGCTGCGTGGCGATCCTCGCCGACCTCTGGCACGCCCCCGACCCGGACGCCACGGTCGGCTGCTCCACCACCGGCTCCAGCGAGGCCTGCATGCTGGCCGGCATGGCGCTCAAGCGCCGCTGGATGCACCGCAACGCCGAGCGATACGCGGCCGGGGCCCGGCCCAACCTGGTGATGGGCGTCAACGTGCAGGTGTGCTGGGACAAGTTCTGCACCTTCTGGGAGGTCGAGGCCCGCACCGCGCCCATGGAGGGCGGGCGCTTCCACCTCGACGCCGAGCACGCGGTCGCGCTGTGCGACGAGGACACCATCGGCGTGGTCGGCATCCTCGGTTCCACCTTCGACGGCTCCTACGAGCCGATCGCGGAGATCTGCGCGGCCCTGGACGACCTCCAGCAACGCACCGGCCTCGACGTCCCGGTGCACGTGGACGGCGCCTCCGGCGGCATGGTGGCGCCGTTCCTCGACCCCGGGGTGGTCTGGGACTTCCGGCTCCCCCGGGTCGCCTCGATCAACAGCTCCGGGCACAAGTACGGCCTGGTCTACCCCGGCGTCGGCTGGGCCCTGTGGCGCGACCAGGAGGCACTGCCGGAGGAACTGGTCTTCCGGGTCAACTACCTCGGCGGCGAGATGCCGACCTTCGCGCTCAACTTCTCCCGCCCCGGCGCCGAGGTCGTCGCGCAGTACTACATCTTCCTGCGGCTCGGCCGGGACGGCCTCCGGGCCGTCCAGGGCGCCTGCCGCGAGGTCGCCACCCACCTGTCCGGGGCGATCGAGCACATGGGCGGCTTCCGGCTGCTGACCCGCGGCGACCAGTTGCCGGTCTTCGCCTTCACCACCGCCGACGACGAGCCGTTCGACGTGTTCGACGTCTCGCGGCGGCTGCGCGAGCGCGGCTGGCAGGTGCCCGCGTACACGTTCCCCGAGAACCGGACGGACCTGTCGGTGCTCCGGGTGGTCTGCCGCAACGGCTTCTCGCTGGACCTCGCCGACCTGCTGCTGGCCGACCTCTCCCGGCTGCTGCCGGAGCTGCGGCGCCAGCCCGGCCCGCTCAAGGAACTCGGGGTACCGGCCCGGTCGGGCTTCCACCACTAGGGACTGGATCCGCCGGGGCGTGAACACGGCGGGGCGTGATCACGGTGGGGAGGGCGCTGCGAAGCGCCCTCCCCACCGTGCGTCCCGGACGAACCGGGGCAGCCTCCCCCCGCGAGGCTGCCCCGGCCGGTGGGGGAATCGGGACGTGCTGCCGGAGCGGGGACCGGTGACCGGTCCGCGTCCGAACGACGCCGTCGGGCGGCGAACCGCGCCGACCAGAGAACTGTGCACGACGGACACGTGCACATGCGAGCGTTCCCGGGGGTTGTGAGACACTTCCGTCCGTCTCAGCGCCATGACCTGGGGTTTGGGACGCCGGACCGGTGAGTTTGGAGAAGCGGAGACACCCGAACGGCCCGGGCCGGAGCCCGTTCCGCTCTCCCCGTCCCCCCGTTCCCGTCTCGCATCGTTGGAAGGCCCCATGGGTTCCGCCTGGAAGAACCTGCCCGAAGAGCTGTCCGGACCCGCCCGGCTCCTGGCCGAGGAGCTCCGGGCCATCAAGGACGCCGCCGGACTCTCGCTGTCCGAGCTCGCCGCCCGGACGCACTACAGCCGGGCCTCCTGGGAGCGCTGGCTGAACGGCAAGCGGGTCATCACCGGGCAGGCACTGGAGGCGCTGACCAGGGCGGTGGACTGCGACGGGCCGGCCCTGCGGGCGCTGCGGGAGCAGGCCGTGGCGGGGCCCGAGGAGGGCGGCGGGCCCGCCGCCCCGGAGGAGCCCGCCGCGCAGGCGGCCCCCGAGCAGCCCCGGGCGGCGCAGCCCCCGACGGACCGGACCGGCGCGCCCGCCACACCCGCTGCCTCCGACGTGACCGACGTGCTCGACCTGAGCGCCGCACCCGGCGAGCCCGGCGGCGCCGTGACGGCACCCGTGACGTGGTGGCGGCGCCCGGCGACGCTGCTGACCGGCGCCGCCCTGCTGGTGTCCCTGCTGGTGCTGGTCGGCCTGCGGGCCTCCCGGCACCAGGAGCAGCCCCAGACCGTCGCCGAGCCCGTCCCGACCGCCACCGCGGCCAAGCCCGTCCCGGGCGCTCCCGTCTGCCAGGCCGTCGGCTGCGCGCACAAGGACCCCAAGGCCACCGGCTGCGGCAAGGACGCCCGGACCCTGCAGACCGACGTCATCGGCAAGGTCGTCGTCTACCTCCGGTACAGCCAGACCTGCCAGGCGGCCTGGGCGGCGATCACCGAGGGCGAGCCGAACGACTACGCGACCATCACCGACGACTCCGGCCAGAGCGAGACGGCGCTCATCCACTGGGGCTACGACAACTACTCGTCGATGCTGGACGCGGCCGACCCGGCCGTCACCTTCCAGGTCTGCGGGTACCAGCCGGCCGGGCACGTCTGCACCTCGCCCGTCTCCGGCCTGGCCGCCGTGGTGGCCTCCACCCCGATCCCGATCGGCCCCGCCTCGCCGCCCCCGGGCACCGGCCCGGACGCGGCGGCCACCGACCCGCCCTCCCCGGCACAGCCGACCGACACACAGCCCGCCACCGCGCAGCGGTCCTAGGGCGGTCCCCGGCCGGTCCCGGCCGACCCCGGCGGGCCGCTCAGTCGAGATACCCGCGCAGCTGCGCCGCGAAGGCGTGGTCGCGGAGCTTGATCAGCGTCTTCGACTCGATCTGGCGGATCCGCTCCCGGGTCACGCCGAACACCGTGCCGATCTCCTCCAGCGTGCGCGGGCGGCCGTCGTCCAGCCCGTAGCGGAGCTGGACGACCTGGCGCTCCCGCTCGCCCAGGGTGGCCAGGACGGCGTCCAGGTGCTGGCGCAGCAGCAGGAAGGTGGCGGACTCCGCGGGTGAGGCGGCGTCGGCGTCCTCGATCAGGTCGCCGAGCGCGACGTCGTCCTCCTCGCCGACCGGGGTGTGCAGCGAGATCGGCTCCTGGGCCAGCCGGAGCAGCTCACGCACCCGCTCCTCGGTCAGCTCCAGGACGGCGGCGATCCCGGCCGGGGTCGGTTCCAGCCCGCGCTCCTGCAGCAGGGCGCGCTGCACCCGGATCACCCGGTTGATCAGCTCGACCACGTGCACCGGCACCCGGATCGTCCGGGCCTGGTCGGCCAGCGCCCGGCTCATCGCCTGCCGGATCCACCAGGTCGCGTACGTGGAGAACTTGTAGCCGCGGGCGTAGTCGAACTTCTCCACCGCCCGGATCAGGCCCAGGTTGCCCTCCTGGATCAGGTCCAGCAGGGTCAGTCCGCGGCCGACGTAGCGTTTGGCGACGGACACCACCAGCCGCAGGTTCGCCTCGATCAGCCGGCGTTTGGCGATCCGGCCGCGCACCACCAGGGTGTCCAGTTCGCGGGCCGGCGGGTCGGACGGCGGGGGGTCGCCGTTCAGCCGCTCCTCGGCGAACAGGCCGGCCTCGACCCGGCGGGCCAGCTCCACCTCCTCGGCGGCGGTGAGCAGGCGGACCCGGCCGATCTCGCGCAGGTACTGGCGGAGCAGGTCCGGCGCCGGGCCGGCGTCGCCCTCGGCCGGCGGGCGGGGCTCCTCCTCGTCCCCGTCGCCGGGCTCCGGGTCCTCGGCGTCGGGGTCCGTCTCCGGGGCCTCGGGGTGGCCCTGCGGCACGCCGCGGGCGCCGTCCGGGGGCGCGGCCCCGGCCCGGCCGTGGTCCGTCTCCCGTTCCCCGGCCGGTCCGGCGGGGTGCGGTCCGGTGTCGATGCCGGGCGGTGCGGCGGTCGATGCGGCAGTAGGGCTGGAGGTCGCGGCAAAGCCTCGGTCCACGGGCATCCCTCGGGGCGGGCGCGACTCTGGCGGACCCGCGCTGAACGGAGGTGGGACGCCCTCCAGTGTGCGGTACGCCACACTCCGTGGCCGAGACTCGTGCGTCGACTTTCTGGGCCGCTCCCACGGCCCCGCCGCGCTCCTACAGCCCCGCCGCGCCCTGGCTGCGGAGCTGCTGGCCGTACTGCTGGAGCTGCCACAGCTCGGTCTGCACCGCGTGCTGCTGCTCGGCGTCGGCCCGGTGGCCGAGCCGCTGCAGGTAGCCGCGGACCTCGGCGATCCGCCGGTCCACCGCCAGCAGGCGCAGCTTCACCAGGAACTCCCCGGCGTAGACCGCGTCCACCTTCCGGCGGGAGCGCACCGGCTCGACGGTCAGCTCGGTGACGAGCGAGCGCACCTGGTCGTCCGGGGCCGCCTCGCGCACCACGCTGGTGAAGTCGGGCAGCGTCGCCCCGTACGCGGCGCCGCCGGCCTTGGCGATGGCCTGCCGGACGGCCGTGTACGGCAGGGTGGGGAACTCGTCCTCGCCGTAGTGGTCGAAGGCCGGGCTGACCAGGTCCGGGTGCTGGAGCGCCAGCTTGAGCAGCTCCCGCTCGACGAACTGGGCCGGGTCGCGCGGGTTGAGCCGGAAGGCGGGCTGCGCCGGGCGCACCGGCGCGGGCTCGGCGCGGCGGCCGCGGTCGGCGCCCCGGGGGTTCTGCTGGCGCTCGCGGTCCCAGCGGGCCAGCTGGGAGACCCGGCGGACGACGAAGGGCTCGTCCAGGATGCCGAGCATGCCGGCCAGGCGGACGGCGTACTCGTGCTGGATCGAGCGGTCCTTGATCTTGGCGACGATCGGGGCCGCCTCCTCCAGGGCCGCCGACCGCCCCTCCGGCGTCTCCACCCGGTGCTTGGACACCGCCGAGACCAGCGCGAACTCGAACAGCGGGACGGGGTTGTCGATCAGCTGCTTGACCGCCTCGTCGCCCTGGGCCAGGCGCAGTTCGCACGGGTCCATGCCGCCCGGGCTGACTGCGATGGAGGTCTTGGCGGCGAACTTCTGGTCGTCCTCGAAGGCCCGCAGGGCGGCCTTCTGGCCGGCCGCGTCGCCGTCGAAGGTGAAGACCGTCTCGCCGCGGTACTGCGAGGTGTCCATCAGCAGCCGGCGGATGATCTTGATGTGGTCCTCGGCGAAGGCCGTACCGCAGGTGGCCACCGCCGAGGTGACCCCCGCCAGGTGGCAGGCCATCACATCGGTGTAGCCCTCGACCACGACCGCGCGGCCCGACTTGGCGATCTCCTTCTTCGCCAGGTCGATGCCGTACAGCACGTGCGACTTCTTGTAGATCGGCGTCTCGGGGGTGTTCAGGTACTTCGGGCCGTTGTCGTCCTCGCGCAGGCGGCGGGCGCCGAAGCCGACCACCTCGCCCGCGATGTCCCGGATCGGCCAGACCAGCCGGCCCCGGAAGCGGTCGATCAGGCCGCCGCGCTGGCCCTGCGAGGCCAGGCCGCCGAGCAGGATCTCCTTGTCGCTGAAGCCCTTGCCGCGCAGGTAGCGGACCAGGTGCTCCCAGCCCACCGGGGCGTAGCCGACGCCGAAGGTCTTCGCGGCCTCCTCGTCGAAGCCGCGCTCGGCCAGGAAGCGGCGGCCGATCTCCGCCTCCGCCGAGGCCAGCTGCTCCCGGTAGTAGGCGGCGGCCACCTTGTGCGCCTCGACCAGGCGGGTCCGCTCGCCCTGCTGGTGGCGGGGGCTGTAGCCGCCCTCCTCGTAACGCAGGGTGATGCCGGCCTGGGCGGCCATCCGCTCGACGGCCTCGGCGAAGGTGAAGTGCTCGATCTTCATCAGGAAGGCGATGGTGTCGCCGTTCTCCTGGCAGCCGAAGCAGTGGAAGACGCCCTTGGCGGGGTTCACGTAGAACGAGGCGGACTTCTCGTCGTGGAAGGGGCAGACGCCCTTGTACTCGCCGCCGCCACCGTTGGTGAGCTGAACGTAGTCGCCGACCACGGCGTCGATCGGCAGTGCGCTGCGCACCGCTTGTACGTCTTCGTCCCTGATCCGCCCGGCCACCCCGGAAGTCTACTGGGGTGGCCGGGGTTTCCCGGCGGGCCGGTCGTGCCGGGCCGGTTGCACTGCGCGCGGTCGGGCGCCGGGCGGTTGCGCTTGAGCGGTCGGACGCCGGGCGCCGGGCCGTTGCGCCTGAGCGGTCGGACGCCGGGGCCCGCGGGCGGTCAGGCCCAGGCGGCGCCGACGAGCCTGGCGTGCAGGGCGAGGGCGGAGGCGTCGGTGAGGGTGGCGATCTGGTCGATGACCGCGCGCAGGGCGGCCCGGTCGTCCTCGGCCTCGCGGTAGAGCGCGCCGAACACCGGGTCCAGGCCCTCGGGGGCGCGCTGGGTGAGCACGTACGCCAGCTCGGCGATCACGATCCGCTGGCGGGCCCGCAGCTGGGCCTGCTCGTCGCGCTGCATCACGAAGCGGACGGCGACCGCCTTGAGCACCGCGACCTCCAGCCGGACGCCCCGCGGCACCACCAGCTCGGCCGTGTACCGGGTGAGCCGGCCGGGGCCGTAGCGGGCCCGGGTGGCCTGCTCGGCGGCCAGGCAGAAGCGGCCGATCAGCTGGCTGGTGAGGTCCTTCAGCCCGGCCCGGGCGCGGGCCGTGCCGTCGTACTCCTGGGGCCACCGGTCCTGGGCGAGCAGCCGGTCGAGGGCGGCGGCCAGCTCCTCCGGCTCGGCGTCCGGGGCGTAGCGCTCGGCGACCTTGAAGAGTTCGGCCCGCTCGCTCGGCGCCCGCAGCACGGCCGGGTCGATGTGGCCGGCCTGGAGGCCGTCCTCGACGTCGTGGGTCGAGTACGCGACGTCGTCGGACCAGTCCATGACGGTGGCCTCGAAGCACTTGCGCCCGGCCGGGGAGCCGGCCCGCAGCCAGCGGAACACCGGCAGGTCGTCGGCGTAGACGCCGTACTTGGGCGAGGCCGGGTCGGTGGGGTGGGCGCCGCGCGTCCACGGGTACTTGGTGGCGGCGTCGAGGGCGGCGCGGGTCAGGTTGAGGCCGACGCTGCGGCCGGGCCAGGGGGCGAGCCGGGCGGCGGGGTGCTCGCCATCCGGGGCGAAGCGCTTGGGTTCGAGTCGGGTGAGGATGCGCAGCGACTGCGCGTTGCCCTCGAAGCCGCCGCAGGCCTCGGCGGCCTGGTCGAGCGCCTCCTCGCCGGTGTGGCCGAACGGCGGGTGGCCGATGTCGTGGGCCAGGCAGCCGGCCTCCACGAGGTCCGGGTCGCAGCCCAGGGCGGCGCCCAACTCCCGCCCCACCTGGGCGCATTCGAGGGAGTGGGTGAGCCGGGTGCGGGGGAAGTCGCTGCGCATCGGGGCGACCACCTGGGTGGTGCCGGCCAGCCGCCGCAGCGCCGCCGAGTGCAGCACCCGGGCGCGGTCGCGCTGAAACGCCGTGCGGCCGGGGCGCTTGTCCGGTTCGGGGACCCAGCGGGCCTCGGCGGCGTGGTCGTACGGGAGCGGGGCGGCGGCGAGGCGGTGCGCGGTGTCATCCATATGCCCCTCACGGTACGCCGCGCCCCCGACAGCCGGGGTGTGCCGCGCACGAAGGGGTGTGGGCCGGAGCGTGAATCCTGCGGTACGCGCTGGTGTCCGCCCCGGCCCGGGTTGCGCGCCGGTGGCCGCCCCGGCCCGCTGCCTGCGGTCCGGCCCCGGCCCCCGGCCTCCGGCCTCAGCCGCGGACGGCCTTGAGGACGACGGCGGCCACCGCCTCCTGCCCCTTGGCGTTGGGGTGGATCGCCGCCAGGCCCGGGGCCGGGAACGGCGGTTCGACCCAGCGGGTGGCCTCGCCCGCGCACATGTCGTGCCCGGCCGAGGGGGCGGCCGCGTCCACGAACACCGCGCCGCCGCCCTCCGCCCGCCGCTTGAGCATGCCGTTGAGCTGCTGCTCCTTCTCCGAGAGGAAGCCCAGGTCCCCGGCCGCGACCGCCTTGCCCAACACCTGTCGGCAGCCGGCCGGGTCGGACGGAAGCAGCGTCGGGTACCCGATCACGTACACCCGGGCCTGCGGGGAGCGGTGCTTGATGTCCTGCAGGATCCGGCCGAGTTGCTCACCGGCCGCGTCGACCTTGCGCTGCACCTCGTCGGTCCCGCCGGAGGCGTAGTGCTCGCGGCAGGGCGAGGGCGCGCGGGTGGCGCCGACGATGCCCTTCACCGCGTCCACCAGGTTCTCCTTGGCGCACTCCTTGACGACCTCCATGAAGCCCGCGTCGTTGCCGCCGATGCCGACCGTCACCACACGGGTGGCCGGGGTCAGCGCGTCCAGCTGGGGCGGGTTGGTGCCGTGGTCGGTCTCCTGGGCACCGGTCAGGTCTCCGGTGCGGGCGCCGCTGCAACTGACGTCCTGGAACTGGCCGGCCGGCAGCCCGAGCCCCTTCGCCACCAGGGACGGGTAGTTGACCCCCGAGCGGGAGCAGCCCTTCGGCTCGCCCACCTGCGGGGCGATCTTCAGGCCGGCGGTGTACGAGTCGCCGAGGGCCACGTACGGGCCGTTCGGCGGCGGCGTGGACTTGGCGTTCTTGCCGGGCAGCGCGCCCGCGAAGCCCTCCGTCCCGCCGTCCGCGGCGGTGCATCCGGCGAGCAGCAGCGCGGCGAGCCCGGCCGTCAGGGCGACGGCCGGGCGGATGGTCCTGGACATGGTCGTGGGCATGGCATCCCCCCGGGGGATAGGCGTCACAGGCAGCTCCGTACGGCGGCGCGTCCCCCGACGCCGCCAGCACCAACGAACGGGGCCCGCGAATGACTCCCGTGACTCCCGGCCGCCGCCGACCCGGCCGGTTCCCGCCCCTGCGAGGCCGATTCCGTGCCGGACCCACTCCCCGCCGGGCCTGCTCCCTGCCCCTGCCTACTCCCCGCCCGGCCTACTCCGCGCCGCGCTCGTGCTCGGCCAGGAACTCCTCGAAGCGCCGCCCCAACTCGTCCGCCGACGGCAGGTCCACCGGCTCGGCCAGCAGGCTCTCCCGGCCCTCCGCCCCCGCCACCGCGTCGTACTGGCCCTCCATGCCGCGGATCGCCGAACGCAACTCGCCGTCCCCGTGCGCCAGCTGCTCCTCGATGTCGGCGTACACCTCGCCGACCCGCTCGCGCAGCCGGGTGCCGGGCAGCACCAGGCCGGTGGCGGACTGCACCGCCTCCAGGATCAGCACGGCGGCCGCCGGGTACTCCGAGCGCGCCACGTAGTGCGGGACGTGCACGGCGAAGCCCAGCACGTCGTGCCCGGCCTCGGCCAGGCGGTACTCCAGCAGCGCCTGGGCGCTGCCCGGGACCTGCGCCTGCTCGAACCACTGCGGGTAGCCGGCCGCGAGGTCGAGCCGGTTGCCGTGCGGAGTCAGGCCGACCGGGCGGGTGTGCGGCACGCCCATCGGGATGCCGTGGAAGTCCACCGCCAGCCGGACCTCGAAGCGCTCCACCAGCTCGCGGACGGCACCGGCGAAGCGCTCCCACTCGACGTCCGGCTCGGGGCCGGTGAGCAGCAGGAACGGCGCGCCCGCGCCATCGCGGACGAGCTGGAGCAGGATCTCCGGCGGCTCGTAGGACGCCCACTGGTCCCGGTCGAAGACCATCGCGGGGCGGCGCGCCCGGTAGTCGACCAGGCGGTCGTGGTCGAAGCGGGCCACCACCTGCGGCGAGCCCGTCTCCAGGAGATGGGCCACCACCTGGCCGCCGGCCTCGCCGGCGTCCATGAAGCCCTCGAAGTGCTGGAGCAGCACGAGGCCCGCACCGGTGTCGCGCAGCTCCGCGGTGGCCGCGGCCACCGCGGCCACGCCCTGCTGATCCAGCTCGTACAACGCCTGGAAGTCACGCACCGCGCACCCAACCCCGTTCTCTACTCGTCACGACGTACCGGCTTCTCGTCCTCTCCAGCGTGCCGGGCGCCGCCGGAATTCCCGACCCGCCCGTCGGCGGGGTCGGCGGCCTCCCCGGACCGCTCCGGACCATGATCGCACCCGGGTGGAAAGCCCCTGGTCACGGGTGTTCAACGGCCCGTCCGGGGGCGGGTCGCAACGGCCCGCACCGCCATTCGCGTGCCGCGAAGTGACGCACCGCCTTCTGACGGGTATCGTCCTCTCGCTGCCTCGCATCGTCGCGTCGTCGTCACGTCGTCCCGTAACGCCGTCGGCCACGTCCCGGACCGGTGTTCGGCCAGCCCACACGACGCATCTTGCCTTCATCTGGCCGCCTGTTTCCTTCGCGCTCCCGTTTCCTCATCGGCCATCTCGCGGACGCACACTGTCCCCTCGCTCATCCCCGCCGGACCGGTCCGTGGACCCGAGTCCGTTCCGGCACCGCGCTGCCCGCCTCCGGGCCGCCGCCCCCGCCCCGCCCGACCGGCTCTCCGGCGTGCGCGGGTACCGGCGGGCGTGCTCCGGGGCCGGGGCGACTGTCCCTGCCTCCCGAGCCGTACCCCGGCACGGTAGGCACCCTCCGACCGATGAAGGACCGAAGGTTCCGTGCCCGTACCTGTCATCCTCACCGGCCGCACCGTGCGGCTGGAGCCCCTCGCCGCGCACCATGCCTCGGCCATCGCCGAGGCCGGCGCCGAGGACCGTACGACCTACGCCTTCACGCCCGTCCCGCACGGCCTCGAAGCGGCCCGCGACTACATCGCGCGCGCCCTCGCCGACCAGGCCGCGGGCCGGTCGCTGCCGTTCGCGACGGTGAACGTGGCAAACGGCCGGGTCGTCGGCTCCACCCGATTCCTGGAACTCGACTACTGGCAGGGGCCGGTGGTCTGGCCGCCGGTGCCCGGGGTGCCGTTCGGCGACCCGGCCACGGCCGTCCCGGACGCCGCCGAGATCGGCAACACCTGGCTCTCGCCGCGCGCCCAGGGCACCGGCATCAACACCGAGGCCAAGCTGCTGATGCTGCGCCACGCCTTCGAGACCTGGGGGGTGCAGCGGATCTCGCTGCGCGCCGACGCCCGCAACCAGCGCTCGCGCACCGCCATCGAACGGCTCGGCGCCACCTCCGAGGGCGTCCGCCGGGCCCACTCGCGCGGGCTCGACGGGGTGGTGCGCTCGACCGCGTTCTACTCGATCCTCGACGACGAGTGGCCCGCGGTGCGGGACATCATCGAGCTGCGGATCGCCGCCGCCACCTCGCCCAGCGCCCCGGATCCGGCGATCAACCAGGAGTGCCTTAGACACGGCGGCGGCCCCGGGCACCTGATCACCGCCTGACCCGGACGCCTGCTCACGGCCCGAAGGGGGCTACGGCCGCCACCCGTAGCCCCTGACGGCCAGGCCGAGGACCCGTACGAGGAGCTCCGGATCGGCAGCTCCCCGGAAGCGGTCGGGATGCGCCTCGGCCAGCGCCGACCCGGGCCGCCAGCCGCCGCCGCGCACCGGGGCGACCCGGACGCTCCAGATCTCGAAGCCGGTCCAGCTGCGGTGCAGGTGCAGCACGCCCTCGGCGGTGTGGGACACCCACTTGTCCTCCATCTCCCGGGGGCGCAGCCCGGCCCGGATCCGCTGCCACTCCTCGTCCGTCCAGACCACGTCCGGCACCGGGCAGGCGCGGGGCAGCAGCATGGGCTTCAGACGGCCCTCGCTCTCCGGGGCGGGCCGGACTCCGCCCGGCTCGGGGAACGCCCAGCCGGGCAGCGGTTCGCGGGCGGCCAGCCAGGCGGCCGGGATGCCCTCGGTCCCGGTGTGTGCGGCGACCACTCCCCCGGCGATCGCGGCCACCGTGTCCATGTCGCCGCCGGCCGCGACCGCCTCCCGGACGGCGGCCGGATAGTCGGTCAGGTGCCGGGCGGCGCACCACAGGGCGTACGGGACGGTGTCGACGGCGGACGTCCGGCTGCCGTTGCCCAGGATCTCGGCGGCGGCCCTCGGGTCCGGTTCGGCGAGCAGCTGGACCGCCTCGGTGAGACCGTCACGGACGGCGCCGTACGGGGTGAGGCCGATCACCGCTTCCAGGAAGGACTCCGGCGTCATCGCCTCGGTGCGCGCCCGCGCCGCGTACGCGGCGGCCACCGCGACCGCGACGGCGCCGTCCACCGCCTGCGGGTGGGTGTGGGTGATCACGGCGGTGTCGGCGGCGGGCCGGACCACGGAGGCCGGGTCCTCGGCGTACGCCGCCCCCAGCGGGGCGACCCGCATCGCGGCGCCGTTGCCGTACGAGCCCTGGCCGTCGAAGAGTTCGGCCGCCAGGTCCTTCGCGTCACCGCCCTCCCGGACCAGCCGCAGCATCCGGTTGGCGGCCGGCCCGTACCCCCGGTCGAAGTCGTGGTGCCGGGCGAAGGCGTGGGTGAGGTCGAAGGTGTCGATCGTGCCGCGTTCGGTGTGCGCGGCGTACACCGAACAGGCCATCTCGGTGTCGTCGGTCCACGGCCAGGGGCCGGGCGGGTCGGTGCGGGCGGCGAAGTGGGCGGCTGCGGTGGCCGGGACGAAGAACTGTGCGCCGTAGGCATCGCCTACCGAAAGGCCGTTGAGCGCGTCGAGCGCGGGGCCGGTGGGTGGAGTCGTCATATGGTCCCCAGCTCAGCGGTTCGACCGGTGCTCCGTCAACCTCATTCTCACAGGCTCCCCCGACGAGCGATGTTTCGCATACATCCGACCCTGGTGGGCAGCACCCGGGGTATGACCCGCGTGAACCCGCTCGACCCCGTCGTGCTGCTCGGCGCCGACCAGCAGCACATCGTCACCCGGGCGCAACTGCGCCGGCTCGGCGTGCCGTCCGGCACCATCGCCCACCGGCTGCGCCCCGACGGGCCCTGGCAGCAGGTGCTGCCCCGGGTGATCTGCCTGCAGTCCGGCCGATTGACGGCGCACCAACGGCTGCGCGCCGCGCTGGCGTACGCGAGCCCCAAGGGGCGGGCGCCGCAGGCCGGGGAGGTACTGCTGACCGGGGACGCGGTGCTGGCCGACGCGGGGCTGCCGAGCGCCGGACACCCGGCGGACCTGGCCCGGATCGACGTCCTGATCCCCGCCCAACGCCGGGTCGGCGACCGCGAGTTCGTCCGGATCCACCGGTCGGCCGGGCCACTGCCGGGCGGCTTCGAGCGGGACGACGGGCTGTGGAGCACCACCGTCGCCCGGGCGCTGGCCGACCTCGCGCCGGGCGAGACCGGGCAGCGCCGGTTCCGGGCGCTGTGCGCGGAGGCCGTCCAGCGGCGGCACTGCGAACTCGGCGAGCTGCTGGACCACTTGCTGGCCCGGCCGGGCGCGCTCGGGCTGCCGCAGGTGGCCCGGGTGGTGGAGGACCTCACCGCCGGAGTGCGGTCGGTGGTGGAGGGCGAGGCCCGCGAACTCCTGGCGCACGCGGGCCTGCCCGAGCCGCTGTGGAACCCGGTGCTCTTCCTGGACGGCCGCTTCCTCGCCGTCCCGGACGCCTACTGGCCGCACGCCTGCGTGGCGTTGGAGATCGACTCCCGCGCCTGGCACCTGCGCCCCGCCGACCACGAACGCGGCCTGGCCCGCGCCAACCGGCTGACCGCCGTCGGGCTCCCCGTGGTCCGCACCACCCCGGTCCAGCTCCGGCGCGACCCCGTCCCGGTGTTCCACGAGCTGACCGCCCTCCTCACCACCGGCCCGCACGGCCCCCACCGCCGGGTCAGCTGGCGCCGGGCCCGGTGAGGGCCGCGTGCTCGGCCCGGGCCACGAGCGCGGTGCGGGGTGTCAGCAGCGCGGGTCGATCTCCTGGAAGGTCGCGTAGTGGTCCGGCGACCAGTACTGCTCGCCGGAGCCGCCGGTGACCACGCGGCGGGTGCCGCGGTCGTTGGAGCCCGGGGTGACCACGGTGAACTCGTGGTAGTAGCCGCCGGACTTCTTCGGCAGGCGGCTCTCGCGGTTCTCGAAGACGATGCCGTCGCGGTTGTACGGGTACGGGCCGTTCTTGGCGATCAGGCCGAGGGTGTCCTGGGCCTGGCTGGGGAGCTTGCTGCGGCAGACGTCGGCGAGCGCCGGGTCGGCGGGCACCCAGGTGCCGCTCGGGGCGGGGGTGCCGCCGGCGGGCGGGGACGGCTTGGGGGCCGAGGACTTGGGGGCCGAGGCGCCCGCAGAGGTGGCGGTGGAGCTCGCGGCAGCCTTGGGGTGGCTGCTGCCGCCCTTGCCGGCGAGCAGGTACCCGATCCCGGCGACGAGGGCCAGGATCAGGACGGCCACGACGACGAGCGGGCTTTTACGTCTGGTCATGCGCCCCAGCTTGGCAGGCGCGCGGGCGCCGCCCGGCCAGCTACACACGTGGCCGCCGCCACATCCGGCCGGACGGGTAAGGACGGCCGGGAAAGGGCGGGGCCGCACACAGACGGACGGCCGGGCGGGGACGGACGCCATTGTCCGTCCCCGCCCGGCCGTTGTTACGTACGCCGGTTCTCCTGCGCCGAGCTCCGGTGTACGCCCTCCCGGTGGGGAGGGAAGCGGTCAGTCCGGCCCGCGGCCGAGGAGGGGATGCCTACCCTCTCTCAGCGCGGGTCGCTGCCCGCCGTCTCGATGGCGGCGCGGCCTGCCTCCAGGCGCGCCACCGGGATCCGGAAGGGGGAGCAGGAGACGTAGTCCAGCCCCACCTCGTGGAAGAAGTGGACCGAGTCCGGGTCGCCGCCGTGCTCGCCGCAGACGCCGAGCTTGAGGTCGGGGCGGGTGGCCCGGCCGGCCTCGACGGCGTGCTTGACGAGCGCGCCGACGCCGTCGCGGTCGATGGTCTCGAACGGGGAGACCCCGAAGATGCCCTTCTCCAGGTAGGCGGTGAAGAACGAGGCCTCCACGTCGTCCCGGGAGAAGCCCCACACGGTCTGGGTGAGGTCGTTGGTGCCGAAGGAGAAGAACTCGGCGGCCTCGGCGATCTGACCGGCGGTGACCGCGGCGCGCGGCAGCTCGATCATGGTGCCGAGCTTGATGTCCAGCTGCACGCCGGTGGACTGGGCGACCTCGGCGAGCACACGCTCGCACTCGTCGCGGACCAGCTCCAGCTCCTGGACGGTGCCGACCAGCGGGATCATCACCTCGGGGCGCGGGTCCGCGCCGGCCAGTCGGCGCTCGGCGGCGGCCTCAGCGATGGCGCGGACCTGCATGCCGAACAGGCCGGGGATGACCAGGCCGAGGCGGACGCCGCGCAGGCCCAGCATCGGGTTCTGCTCGTGCAGCTTGTGCACCGCCTGGAGCAGGCGCAGGTCGTTCTCGTTCGGGTCCTTGCGGGCCTCGGCGAGGGCGACGCGCACCGACAGCTCGGTGATGTCCGGCAGGAACTCGTGCAGCGGCGGGTCGAGCAGCCGGACGGTGACCGGCAGGCCGTCCATGGCCTGGAAGAGCTCCAGGAAGTCGCCCTTCTGCAGCGGCAGCAGGGTGGAGAGGGCGAGCTCGCGGTCCTTGTCGTTGTCCGCCAGGATCAGGTGCTCGACCTCCTTGCGGCGCTCCTCGCCGAGGAACATGTGCTCGGTGCGGCACAGGCCGATGCCCTGGGCGCCGTAGCGGCGGGCGCGCCCGCCGTCCTCGGCGTTGTCGGCGTTGGCGCGCACGGCGAGCCGGCGGCGGACGTCGGCGTGCGCCATCAGCCGGTGGACGGCCTGGACGAGTCCGCCCTGGACGTCGGCGCCGGCGTGCAGGGTGCCCTCGAAGTACTCGACGACGGGGGACGGCAGGACGGGGACCTCGCCGAGGTAGACCTTGCCGGTGGCGCCGTCGATGGAGACGATGTCGCCCTCCTCCAGCACCAGGCCGGCGGCGGTGGTCATCCGGCGGCGCTTGGTGTCGACCTCCAGCTCCTCGGCGCCGCAGACACAGGTCTTGCCCATGCCGCGGGCGACGACGGCGGCGTGCGAGGTCTTGCCGCCGCGCGAGGTGAGGATGCCCTCGGCGGCGATCATGCCGTCCAGGTCGTCCGGGTTGGTCTCGCGGCGGACCAGGATGACCTTCTCGCCGGAACGGGACCACTTGACGGCGGTGTAGGAGTCGAACACGATCTTGCCGATGGCGGCGCCGGGCGAGGCGGCGAGGCCCCAGGCGATCTGCTGGGACTCGGCGTTCGGGGCGAAGCGCGGGAACATCAGCTGCGAGAGCTGGCCGCCGGTGACCCGCATGAGGGCCTCGTCCAGGTCGATCAGGCCCTGGTCGACCAGCTGGACGGCGATCCGGAAGGCCGCGGCGGCGGTGCGCTTGCCGACGCGGGTCTGCAGCATCCAGAGCTTGCCGCGCTCGATGGTGAACTCGATGTCGCAGAGGTCGCGGTAGTGGTTCTCGAGCGTCTGCATGATCGTCATCAGCTCGTCGTACGACTTCTTGTCGAGCTTCTCCAGCTCGGCCAGCGGCAGGGTGTTGCGGATGCCGGCGACGACGTCCTCGCCCTGGGCGTTGGACAGGTAGTCGCCGTAGACGCCCTGGGCACCGGTGGAGGGGTCGCGGGTGAAGGCGACACCGGTGCCGGAGTCCTCGCCGAGGTTGCCGAAGACCATGCTGCAGACGTTGACCGCGGTGCCGAGGTCGTTCGGGATGCGCTCCTGCCGGCGGTACAGGCGGGCGCGGTCGCCGTTCCAGGAGTGGAAGACGGCGTGGATGGCGAGGTCCATCTGCTCGCGCGGGTCCTGCGGGAAGGCCCGGCCGGTCTCGCGCTCGACGATGCCCTTGAACAGCTCGACGAGTTCCCGGAGGTCGGCAGCGTCCAGGTCCAGGTCGTTGACGGTGCCCTTGGCGTGCTTGGCCTCGTCGAGGGCCTCCTCGAACAGCTCGCCGTCGACGCCCAGCACGGTCTTGCCGAACATCTGGACCAGGCGGCGGTAGGAGTCCCAGGCGAAGCGCTCGTTGCCGGACTGGGCGACGAGACCGACCACCGAGGCGTCCGAGAGGCCGATGTTCAGGACGGTGTCCATCATGCCGGGCATGGAGAACTTCGCGCCCGAGCGCACCGACACCAGCAGCGGGTTGTCGGGCTGGCCGAGCTTCTTGCCCATCTCCTGCTCGAGCGCGTCCAGGTGGGCGCTGATCTCCTGGTGGAGCGAGGAGGGCTCGCTGCCGGTCTCCAGGAAGACCTTGCAGGCCTCGGTGGTGATGGTGAACCCCGGAGGGACGGGGAGGCCAAGGTTGGTCATCTCGGCCAGGTTCGCGCCCTTGCCGCCGAGAAGGTCCTTGAGGTCCTTGTTTCCTTCAGTGAAGGAGTAAACAAACTTCTGCTGGGACGGCACGGGTCGGTCTCCTCGTACGCGGTTGCCCTGACGCCGGAGAACATACCCATTTCGAAGGTTCTTCTCTGCCCCGAATAGGCCGTACGAGGCCGGTACCCAGGGGTAACCCGATAGATCGAATGCACATAAAGGCGTTCACCTCTGTTGGTGAAATCGTCCGGATGACGCTAGCCCGCCTTCAAGTCTTGAACGAATAGAAACACGAAGATCGCACGATTCGGACGCTGGGTAGCGGTCGCGGGTCGCCCGCGTTGCCCCGGCTTGATTTCCTGCACTCGGATCGGCCGATCACCGGCCCACCGGCTTCGGGAAGCGATTCACAGTCGACCTGTCCATTTCGTCCACTGACCCGCCGTCAGGCGCCACCGCATGTGGCAAGCGTCACCAGCGCATCTCACCGGTCGAACGTAGTCCGCCTCCGCCGATCGTCGCACTCCGTCCAGAAACGCGCCCGTTCCGTGACATCGGACCGCCAAAAAGGAGCCCTCCTGTCCAGATTGGACAAGAGGGCTGGGACCGAGTGGCAGTGGGCCCTGGAGGGCCGATTTCGCCACTACGGACAGGTCATCCGCCAGAGGTGTCCGATTCGGCGTCCGCGCCCGGTCGGGCGCAGTCGTACGGATCGTCCAACCAGCCCTCGGGCAGCACCACCCGGTTGTTGCCGGCGGTACGCCCGCGCGGGCCGTCCGCACCGGCCGGCCAGGCCTGGGACTGCTCCACCAGGGCGAGGGTTTCGGCCAGTTCGGCCAGGGAGGAGGAGTTGGCGAGCTTCACCCGCAGCTCCGAGCCGACCGAGAAGCCCTTGGTGTACCAGGCGACGTGCTTGCGGAAGTCGATCACGCCGCGCGCCTCGTCCCCGATCCACTCGCCGAGCAGCTGCGCGTGCCGCACCATCGCCCGCGCCACGTAGCCGAAGTCCGGACGGGCGTAGTCGACCTCGCCCTCGAAGATCGAGACCAGGTCCCGGAACAGCCACGGCCGGCCCAGGCAGCCGCGGCCCACCACGACACCGTCGCAGCCGGTCTCCCGCATCATCCGCAGCGCGTCGTCCGCCGACCAGATGTCCCCGTTGCCCAGCACCGGGACGTGCGCCGGAACGGACTCGCGCAGCCGGGCGATCGCCGACCAGTCGGCCGTCCCGCCGTAGTGCTGGGCGGCGGTGCGCCCGTGCAGGGCGATCGCGGCCACGCCCTCCTCGGCGCCGATCCGGCCGGCGTCCAGGTAGGTCAGGTGGTCGTCGTCGATGCCCTTGCGCATCTTCATGGTGACCGGCAGGTCGCCCGCGTTGGCCACGGCCTCGCGCAGGATCTCGCGCAGCAGGTTGCGCTTGTACGGCAGCGCCGAGCCGCCGCCCTTGCGGGTCACCTTGGGGACGGGGCAGCCGAAGTTGAGGTCGATGTGGTCGGCCAGGCCCTCGTCCGCGATCATCCGGGCGGCCTTGCCGACCGTCACCGGGTCCACGCCGTACAGCTGGATCGAGCGCGGCTTCTCGCTGGCGTCGAACTTGATCAGCTGCATGGTCTTGGCGTTGCGCTCGACCAGGGCCCGGGTGGTGATCATCTCGGAGACGTACAGACCTTTTCCGCCGCTCTGCTCGCGGCAGAGGGTGCGGAACGGCGCGTTGGTGATGCCGGCCATCGGCGCCAGCACGACGGGCGGCCACACCCGGATCGGGCCGATGTCCAGCGGCGCGAACTCGGCGTCGGGCGCGGTGGGTGCGGGCGTGGCTGTCATGCGCGGCTGACCTCGGGGCAGGGGAACGGGACTCTCCATTGTCCCCCACCCGGGTCAGCCCCTGTTTCCGGGCCGCTCCGGGCCTCCCCGGACCGCTCCAGGCCTCCCCAGACCGCTCCAGGCCTTCTCTAGGCCGGGTCGACCGTGATCGAGCCCGAGGTGACCGAGCCGTGGATCCGGTTCGGGCTGGCCGGGTCCGCCAGGCTCGGGTCGATGTGGCGGCTGCCGCTGCCGACCTCGCCGCTGAAGGCGTAGTGGGAGTCCTGCGGCAGGGTCAGCTTCACCGAGCCGGACGTGCTCCTGGTGTCCACCGACCGCGGTGCCTTGGAGAAGGCCAGGTCGACCGCCCCCGAGGTGGTCTCCGCGTACACCTGCTCCGAGCTCAGGTCGGTGCCCTGCACCATCCCGGAGGTGGCGTGCGCGTACACCTGCCCGGACGTGCCGATCAGTTTCAGCTCGCCCGAGGTGAGGTCCATCCGGACGCCGCCGCTCAGGCCGTCCACCTCGACGCTGCCCGAGCTCACCTGCCCCGACACGTCGGTACCGGCCGGCACCTCCAGCTCGATCTGGGCACCGCAGCCGAAGTCGGCGAACGGCAGGACCTTCCGGCACTCCATGCCGACCGTGAGCACGTCACCGTCGAAGGTGGTCGACACCGACGGCTTGCGCACCATCCAGTCCAGGTTCTGCCGGACCACCACCCGGCCTTCCCGGCCCGCCCTGATCCGCACCGAGGCGCTGCCGGTGTCCAGCCGGAGCTTGTGGATGACGACGTTGTACGGCTGCATCGAGGTCGTCTGCTGCTGCACCACCATCGCCCAGGTCTGCATCCCGGCGCCGATCATGACGACCGCGATCGCGAGCGCCCCGGTGGTGCGCCAGGCCTTCCGCCCCCACGCCTTCGTCGGTCCGCCCACGGCTACCCGACCTCCAGGAACCGCAGCACCGCCAGCACCCGGCGGTGGCTGTCGTCGGCCGGCGGCAGGTCGAGCTTGGTGAAGATCGAGTTGATGTGCTTGGCCACCGCGCTGTCGCTGACCACCAGGGCGGCCGCGATCGCGGCGTTGGAGCGGCCCTCCGCCATCAGGCCGAGCACGTCCCGCTCGCGCGGGGTCAGCTTCTCCAGCGGGTCCCGGTGGCGGCGCAGCAGCAACTGGGCCACCACCTCAGGGTCCAGCGCGGTGCCGCCCGCGGCGACCCGCTGCAGCGCCTCCACGAAGTCGTCCACGTTGGCCACCCGCTGCTTGAGCAGGTAGCCGACGCCGCTGGTGTTGGTGGCCAGCAGGTCGGCGGCGTAACGCTCCTCCACGTACTGGGAGAGCAGCAGCACGGCGACGTCCGGCCACTGCCGGCGGATCATCAGCGCGGCCTTCACGCCCTCGTCGGTGAAGTCCGGAGGCATCCGGACGTCCGCCACCACCACCTTCGGGCGGTGCTCCTCGACGGCCGCCAGCAACTCGGTGGCGTCCCCGACGGCAGCGGCGACCTCGAAGCCCACCGCCTCCAGGACCTTGACCAGGCCGACCCTCAGCAGGACCGAGTCCTCGGCGATCACAGCGCGCACGGCAACTCCACGGTGATGGTGGTGGGGCCCCCGAGGGGGCTGAGAACGGACAGTGTGCCGTCGACGGAGGCGGCGCGCTTGCGCAGGCCGGTCAGCCCGGTGCCACGGGAGGCGTCCGCGCCGCCCACGCCGTCGTCACTGATGACCAGGCGCAGCCGACCGCCGACCGTCCGCACCGAGAGGTCGACCCGCTGGGCGCGGGCGTGCTTGGCCACGTTGGTCAGGGCCTCGGAGACGGTGAAGTAGGCGACCGCCTCGACGGTCGGGGCGACCGGCTCGGCGAGGTGCACATCCAGGCGCACCGGCAGCGGGGCGCGGGCCGCGATGCCGGACAGCGCCGCGTCCAAGCCGCGGTCCTCCAGGACCGCCGGGTGCAGGCCGCGGACCAGGTCGCGCAGCTCGTCGATGGCCGCCTGCGCCTCCTCGTGCGCGTCCACGATCACCTGCATGACCTCGGGCGGGACGTCCTTGAGGGTGCGCCGGGCCAGGCCCAGGTTCATCGCGAGGGAGGTCAGGCGCTGCTGGGCGCCGTCGTGCAGGTCCCGCTCGATCCGGCGGCGCTCGGCGTCCACCACGTCGACCAGCCCGGCCCGGCTCTCGGCGATCTCCTCGACCCGCCGCTCCAGCGCCTCCGCCCGGTTGGGGCCGAGCAGCAGCTGGGCCGTGCGCACCTCCAGCCAGGCCGCCAGCGCCGCCAGCCAGGGCATCACGGCCAGCAGCAGCACCCCGCCGACCGTGATCAGGACGTCCAGCCCGGCCAGCTCCGAGCGCAGCGGGCTGCCGACGGGCATCAGCCAGACCCAGCCGTACACGCTGGCCATCACCACGCCGGCGCCCCAGGCGTACAGCACCACCAGCGCGCCCGCCGCCAGCAATGGGCCGGCCAGCAGGTGGTGGACGGCCTGGCGCCAGGTCAGCCCCAGCAGCAGCCGGCCCGGCAGCCAGGCCCACGGCTCGCCCGGACGCGGCGGCGACACCTCCACCCCGCGCAGGGCGCGCAGCCGGCCGCGCTGGGCGGCGGTGAGCGGGCGGGTGCAGATGAGGACCAGGGCCGTCATCGGGAAGAGCAGCTTGGACTCGGTGACGGCCAGCCAGACCGGCAGGGCCAGCGGGAGGCCGGCGGCTATGAAACGGGTGTCCCGCCAGGCCTCGGGCGACCACGGGGGGCGCCGAAGGCTCCTGACGAGCGCTCGGCGCAACGTGGTGGAGGGCATGACCGACAGCGTAGGGCGCGATGATCAACGGCCGCCATGAAGGGGGGCTCACGGTCGGGGTGTATCTAGGTACACCCCGGATTCGGAGCACGGCACCACCGACAGCGACCCATGATCGACGGGAAGCTGGACGGCATGACGAGCACCGCATCGCACTCCGCCACCCCGCCGCACCGGCGGCCCGTCCCCGGGAGCCACGGGGGTGTTCCCGGGGACGCGCTCCGCCGGACGGCGGGGCCGGAGGGGACGCTGCCGGTCGGGGCCGGGCCCTGGTCGGTCCGCAGCCTGGTCGGCCGCCGCGGCCGGGCCGCGCTGGAGGTGTACCAGGACGGCGAGTTGGCCGATGTCCTGGTCGCCGCCCGGCTCACCCCGCAGCTGCTGCGCGGTGCTCGTCGCAGCCCGGCCGGCGGGCGGGCGCACCACGTGCTCGCCTGGGGCCGGCTGGCGGCCGACGGCAGCGCGCCCGCGGTGGCGTTCACCGCCGGGCGGCTGGCCGGGCCGTTCCGGGCCGTACGCTCGCTCTGGTCCGTACGGTCGCTCTGGTCGGCCGGGCCGTTCCGGTTCGAGCGGCCGGCCGTCGGCGCCGAGGTGGTCGCGGTCGCCGGGCGGTTCTGGCTCGCCTGGGCCGAGGGCCCGTACACCGGGGTGCTGGTCCGGCACCCCGGCGGGGACACCACCGAGCGGCAGCCGCTGGAGCGGGTGCGGCGCCGGGGCGAGGTCGCGATCGCGGGCGAGGCCTCGGTCGCCGGAGGAGCCCCGGTCGCCGGAGGGGCCGCATGAGCACCGCCGTCCTCGTCGGCCGCCCGGCCGCCGCCCTCGTCCTGCCCGCCCGCTTCGAGCGGGTGCCCGTCGTGGCCGCCGTCGCTCTGCTGCCCTGGCTCGCGGTCCTCGCCGCCTGCCACGAGACCCCGTGGGTCGTGCTCGACCTGCTGGAGTTCTCCGCGCTGCTCTCGCTCGACGCCCTGCTGCGCCGGCGCAGCGCCGCCGCCGGCTGGGCCGGCGGAGCGGTGGCCCTGCTGCTCGCGGGGGACGCGCTGGCCGACATCGCCTGCGCCGGCCCGGGCCACGCGGTGCTCGCCGCCCTGGTGATGGCGCTCGGCGTCGAACTGCCGCTCGCGGTGGTGTGCGTGCTGCTCGGGCGCGCCGTCCTCGCCACCCGCTAGAAGCCGTCAGGAGGGGCTAGAAGCTGCTGGGCAGCTGGCTCATCAGCGCGCGGGTCTCCTCGTCCAGCGGGGTGTACGTGATCATCCGCGTCCCGAGTCGGGGGCCGAGCCAGAAGCTGGTGTACTCGCAGCGCAGCAGTCCGACGCCCGGCACCTGGAACCGCTTGATCCCGTTGCTCGGCCCCATCACCTCGTGCCGCTGCCAGACCTCCGCGAAGTCCGGCGAGGTGAGCAGTCGGGCCAGCAGTGCCTTCCAGGCGGGCTCCGCGCTGTGGTCGGCCATCGCGGCGCGGAACCGGGCCACCATGCCGAGGCGTTCGGTCCGGTAGTCGATCAGCACCTCGCGGAACCGCGAGGGGGTGAACGCCAGCCACATCAAGTTGCGGTCCTCGGGCGGAAGTTCGTTGAGATCGCCGATGATCGCGGTGTACTGGGCGTTGTACGCGAGCACGTCGTAGCGGGTGTTGACCGCCACGGCCGGGTACGGCGCCATCTGCTCCAGCACCAGCCGCACGCTCGGGGTGACCGAGGGGCACTCCTTCACCGGCGCCGGGTCCTCCGCGCCGGCCAGGGTGAACAGGTGCGCACGCTCGCTCGGGTCCAGCAGCAGGGCGCGGGAGACCGCGTCCAGCACCTGGGTGGACACCTGGATGTCGCGCCCCTGCTCCAACCACGTGTACCAGGTCACCCCGACGGCGGCGAGCTGCGCGACCTCCTCGCGGCGCAGCCCCGGCGTGCGGCGGCGGCCGGTCGGGGGCAGGCCCACCTGGTCGGGGGCGATCCGCTCGCGGCGGCTGCGCAGGAAGGCCGCCAGGTCGTGCCGGCGGGCGTCGTCGGGGGCGGTCCGGGCTTGCGTCGCCGGGGCGGTCCGGGCTTGCGCGACCGAGGCGGACCGGGCTTGCGCGACCGGGGTGGTGAGGCTCATGGTTCCTAGCATGCGCCAGCCCGGAGCCTGTTGCCAGGTACTTCTTATACCTGGATAACCACACTCTGGTACCAGGGTACGGCCAGGCGGATCGTAGGACCCGTGACCCAACAACTCGCCGTCGCCCCCGACCCGGTCCGCGCCGCCACCACCCCCGGCACCGCGACCGCGACCGCCGCCCGCACCGCCGCCCCCTCCCTCGGCACCGCCGGGCTGGTCACCGTCCTGCTCGGGGCCTTCCTGCCGATGCTCGACTTCTTCATCGTCAACGTCGCGCTGCCCACCATCGACCACGACCTGGCCGCCGGGCCCGCCGTCCTCGAACTCGTCGCCGCCGGCTACGGCATCGCCTTCGCCGTCCTGCTCGTCCTCGGCGGGCGCCTCGGCGACATCTTCGGCCGCCGCCGGCTCTTCGTCGTCGGCGCCGCCACCTTCGCCCTCACCTCGCTCGCCTGCGGCCTCGCCCCCGGCGCCTGGACCCTGGTCGCCGCCCGCGCCGCCCAGGGCGCCTCGGCCGCGCTGCTGATCCCGCAGGTCCTCGGCACCATCACCGCCGCCACCGACGGCGCCCGGCGCGGCCGCGCCCTCAGCATCTACGGCGCCGTCGGCGGCATCTCCGTGGTCATCGGGCAGGTGCTCGGCGGCATGCTCGTCGCCGCCGACCTGTTCGGCACCGGCTGGCGCTCCGTCTTCCTGCTCAACGTGCCGTTCGCGCTGCTCACCATGGTCCTCGCCGTCCGCTACGTCCCGGAGAGCCGGGCCACCCAGGCCGCCCGCGTCGACGTGCCCGGCACCGTCCTGCTCACCGCCTCGCTGCTCGCCCTGCTCGTCCCGCTGATGGAGGGCCGCGCCGCCGGCTGGCCGCTCTGGTCCTGGGTGCTGCTCGCACTGTTCCCCGTCCTCGCCGCCGCCTTCGTCCTGGTCGAACGCCGGGCGGAGCAGCGCGGCGCCACCCCGCTGGTGCCGCCGTCCCTGCTGCGCATCCCCGAGATGCGGCGCGGCCTCGGCATCGCCCTGCCCTACTTCGCCGGCTTCGGCGGCTTCATGTTCGTCATCGCCGTCGCCCTCCAGCAGGGCCTGCACCTCGGCCCGGTCGCGGCCGGCTGGGCGCTCGTCCCGATGGCCGTCGGCTACTTCACCGCCTCGCTCTCCGGCCCCCGCCTGATCGGCCGCTACGGCAGCCGGGTGCTGAGCGCGGGCGCCGTCATCCAGGCCGCCGGCCTGGCCACCCTCGCCGTCACCGTCCTCGCCGACTGGTCGCACTTCTCCCCGCTGCGGATGGCGCCCGGCGTCGCCCTCGCCGGCATCGGACAAGGCCTGATCGGCACCCCGCTGTTCCGCGTCGTCCTCGCCAAGGTGCCCGCCGCCCGGGCCGGCGTCGGCAGCGGCGTCCTGGCCACCGGCCAGCAGTCCAGCCTCGCCCTCGGCGTCGCCACCCTCGGCACCCTCTACCTGTCGCTCTCCCCCAGCCTCGGCATGGACCGCGCCCTCGCCCTCTGCCTGGGCCTTCAGCTCATCGGCTCCTTCGTCATCCTGTACCTGACCACCCGCCTCCCCCGCTCCATCGGCTGAGCCCACCGGCCCCGGGCCACGGGCAACGGCAACGGCCCCGCGATCGACACCCGATCGCGGGGCCGCCGGCACGTCGCGGGGCGTCGGCGACGGCGAATCGGCGGGCTGGGCCGGGGCCCGGTCAGCGGCCGATGAAGTTCTTGTCGATGAGCAGTTGCAGGACGTCGGTGTGGAAATCGGGGAAGTCCATCGGGACGATGCCGAAGTGGGCGGGCTGCTGGCGGCGGGCGTTCAGGTAGTCGCGGACGGGAGGCACGATGGCGGCCGCGTTGACCTTGGGCCAGCCGCCGTTGGCGTAGCTGGTGAAGTTCACGTACATCCGCGGGGAGCCCTGGTCGAGGAAGGCGCGGTCGAACCAGTCGGTGACGGCCTTGGACTTGGCGGCGAGGCTGATGCCCTGGAAGGTGTCCTGGGTGGCGAACCAGGTGTTGGTGGCGCTCGACCACTGGATGACGGACCAGGGGTTGGCGAAGTCGGCGGCGAGGACGACGCGGCCGCGGACCTGGCCGAGGGTGGGCCACCAGGGGTTCGTCCAGAACAGGCCCCGGTAGCCGAGACCGTCCAGGTAGTGGTTGATCCGGCGCTGGAACTCGGTGTCGTCGAGCCGGTTCCCGCCCGCGTACTCGTTCCTGACGCGCATGACCAGGCCCTCGCCCGGGTTGGCGGCGAGGAAGGCGCGGCACTGGTCGAGGACGTCCTGGAGGCGGACGTACTGGTAGTTGTCGCTGTGGTAGATGCCGAGTTCGTCGGCCGTCCCGGCGAGCCCGTTGCAGCGGATGTCGAGGAAGCGGATGCCGCGCTGGAGCTGCTCGGGCAGGCCCCAGTTCTGGGTGTGGGACCACTCGGTGCCGTGCAGCGGGTCGGTGCAGCAGGAGTCGTGGGTGCCGGGGATCGTCAGGGCGGTCAGCGGCGTGGCGTCGTCCAGGGCGCTCATCCAGGCGGACGGGCTGACGGCGGCGGCTGCCGCCGCGTCCGGGCTGAACGCGGCGGCGGCCAGGAGGGCGCCGCCGGCACCGGCTCCCCAGCGCAGGACGTCACGACGGGTGGGGCTCATGCGGGCTCCTCACATCGACCTCTGGAAGGGGGAGTTGTCATGCCCCCTCCCCGATCTGCTCGATGGGACGGGCCCCGAAACCCGTGGCGCCCGGCGCAGGAAGTCGGCCTGGCCGACTTCTCGTGCGGCGGGTCGGGTGGAATTGACCCTTCCGTGGAGATGGTTCGTCATGGGACGATCCAGGCCCGGGGGAAAGGTGAGACCTCATGACCTTCGTCATCGCGTTCCTGGTCGCACTCGTGGCCACCATCATCGGCACGACCGTCTTCCTGAGTCGCCGAGAGCGCGCCCGCAGCGGCCACTCGGACGACACCGAAGGGCTGCTGATCGAACACCAGCGAACCGCCCACGCCGCCCAACTGCGCGGAACCTACTCCAGCCTGGCCGTCCACCACGGCACCGGGCTGATCAGCGACGACCTGCACAAGCACTACTCCTAGAAGCCTCTTGAAGATCTTGCTCTGGCCGCCCGACTCACCCCAGATTGCCGGTAAATATCAATCAGGTCGAACTGGTACAAGCCGGGCGCGCTTTCAACATCTTCATCAGTCTTCTAGGGGCTCTCTTGGCGAACCCCTCCTTCCTCCTCGTACTCTGCGTTGTCACCGTTCTGGTCAACTCCGCACTCAGCGGGGCGATCCAGCGCAGACGCACACGCCCGCCCCAGGAAGGAGAACCATGACCCCGGACACCGCAGCAGCCCGCCGTGCGCTCGCCGACCGGCTTGAGGCGGGCGGCGCCCTGACCAGCCCGGCGCTGCGGGCGGCCGTGGAGGCCGTCCCCCGGGAGCCGTTCCTGCGCCCCGGGGTGTTCGTGTCCACCGGCAGGCGCCGCTGGCGGCCGGTGACCGAGCTCGGCGCCGATCCGGCGGAGTGGGTCGAACTCGCTTACAGCAACCGGTCGTTGGTCACCCAGCTCAACGGCCACCTGACCGCCGACCAGGTCTCCGCGCCCGTCCGGGGCTTCCCCACCGCCTCCACCACCACCCCGGCCGCCACCGTCCGCATGATCGACGCCCTGGGCGCCGAGGACGGGCACACCGTGTTGGAGATCGGCACCGGCACGGGCTACTCGACGGCCCTGCTCCGCCACCTCCTCGGCGAGCGCAACGTCAGCACCGTCGAGGCCGACCCGAAAGTCACGTACGACCGGGTGATCGCCACCCACGCGGTGCGCCGCATCCCCTACGCCTGGGTGCAGCGGGCCAAGCCCGGCGGCACGATCCTGGCCACGGTCGGCACCTGGCCCGAGGGCGCCGGCCTGGCCAGGGTCACCATCACCGCCGACGGCACCGCCGACGGCCGGTTCATCGACCGTTCCACCCTCCCTCCCGTCCGCCCCGAGCCCCCGACGGCCCGGGTCGGGGGCCTCGCGGCCCGGGCGGAGGCGGCCGCGCCGAAGCGGCTGGCACATGTCTCCCCCGCCCTCCTCAACGAACCGACGCCGGCCCTCCTCGCCCAACTCGCCTTCCCCAGCGCAAAGTTCACCGTATCGATCGGGGAGGATCTGGAGTCGATCTACTACCTGGCCACCCTCGGATCCGCCGCCGAGGTCGCCGACGACACCTACGGCTGGACGGTCCACCAATACGGCCCGGTCCCGCTCTGGGACGAGGTCGAGCGCATCCTCACCGCCTGGCAGGAGGCCGGCCGCCCCGACCTCACCGCCGTCCGCGTGCGGATCACCGACCGGGCGACCCACTACTGGATCGACGGCCACCCCGCCCTCCTCTGGGAGCACGCCACCATCTGACGGATCGACAGAACACCTCCGGGAATGGAGTGATCCCGGGACGGCAGGGCCGACCGATGGAATGCTGTGGCTCGGTCCGACCATCGCAACCACCCAGGGAGTCACCCATGCCGCTGTTCGGCAGCCGCAAGAACCTTCCGAAGCCGCTGTGCGACGAGCACGGCCCGTGCCAGGCGCTGGCGAATATCTCGGTCTTCGAGGTCCGGGACCGACTGCGGCTCCTGATCACCAGGAGCCGCGGCCTGGGGCCCGATCCGATGGCGCGGCAGATCGACGACGAGTTGTCGGTCGTCCTCTGCGTGGACGCCGGCAAGCGGGCCGGAAAGACCGAGGCCCTGTCGATAGCCGAACACGCCGCCGACCAGTGGAGCATCAGCCGGGCCGAGCTGTGGGAGCGGGCCTTCGCGAACCTGGCCACCGAGCAACTCAACCGGCGGACCTTCGACGCGTCCAACGGCGACACCATCCACACCGTCAACGGGATGGGGGCCTGGCCCGGAGCCGCCCACGCGCTGCGCCTGGAGAACGCCCTGGGAGGGGGCGTCGAGCTGCCCAACGGGGCCCTCGTCGCCCTGCCGACGAACAACGCGCTCTGCGCGGTCCCGATCCGTACCAGCCTGTCGCTGAACGCCATCCGCTTCCTGATCGACCTGTCGAAGGAGCTCGCGGCCGGCGACCCGGCCCCGCTGACCCCGTCGCTCTTCTGGTACCGGGACGGCTGGATCGAGAACCTCAACGTCGGCTCGGACGGCATGATGCGGGTGTCGCCCCGCTTCCGGGACATGGCGAGCGCACTGCCCGCCAACTGACCCGACCGCCCACCGAAAACCCGCTGGCCCGACGGCCCCCTTTGCGTCAGAATGACGATATGAGCGAGATGCGCGTGGGGAGCCCTGCCGACGTCCGTAGCCGGGCGGAGCTGGCGGCGCTGACGGCCGCCGGGGTGCGGCCGAAGTGGCTGATGTTCTGGGGGCACACCGAGCGGAAGGGCGGGGGGACGCGGCGGGAGTGCCTGAGCCAGTGGTGGCCCGGGCAGTTCACCGTCGACGGGGTGGCGTACGCGTCCGCCGAGCACTGGATGATGGCGGGCAAGGCCCGGATGTTCGGGGACGAGGCCATCGAGCAGCGGGTGCTGGCGGCCCACACGCCGGCCGAGGCGAAGAAGCTGGGGCGGCTGGTCAAGGGGTTCGACGACGCGGCCTGGACGGCCGGCCGGTTCGAGCTGGTCGTCGAGGGGAACGTCGCGAAGTTCGGGCAGGACGAGGCGCTGCGCGCCTACCTGCTGGGCACCGGCGACCGCGTCCTGGTCGAGGCCAGCCCGGTGGACCGGATCTGGGGCATCGGGCTCGCGGCCGACGACATCCGCGCCGAACGGCCGGACGAGTGGCGGGGGTTGAACCTGCTCGGCTTCGCCCTGATGGAGGCGCGGGCACGGCTCGCCGCATGAGGGCGGTCGGCCCGGTGCTGGACGGCACGGTGGTGGTGTCGGCCGCCGCCGCGCTGGCCCTGGCGCCCAGGGCGTGGCGGCGGCGCGAGGTCCGGCCGGGGCGCGGGGGGCGTTTCGGCCCGGAGGGGGCGCTCGCGCTGGTCGTGGCGCTCGTCTATCTGAACCAGGTGCTGTTCGCCGTGTACGTGCAGCGGGTGCGGGACGGGAGTACGGCGTTCGTCGCCCGCTACCTGCCGCCCGGGTGGTTCGACGTGCCGCGCGGCAACCCGGCGATCGACTGGCTGGCGGCACACTTCCCCGCGCCCGAGCTGCTCGCACCCACCGTGCTCCGCGTCCAGGCGTTCCTCGAACTCCCGCTGGTGCTCCTGGCGTTCGCCGCCGTGCTGCGACGCCTGGACCACGGCCTCTACGTCCGGGCGATGCGCTCGCCGCTGACCGGACTCGCCGCCGCCTCCTACACGGTGGCGTTCTGCGCGGTGGAGTGGGACCTGCGGAATCCGTACACGGTGGACGACATCGCGCTGCGGACGGTGTCCGCGCTCGTCACACCACCGCTGCTCGTCTGGCTGGCCTCCCACGAACAGGCCCGGCCACCCCGCGGCCCGGTGCTGTTCACGCTCGACCTGTGGGCGTTCGGCACGCTGATGCTGACGCTGTACGACACCGCGCTGCTGTACAACCTGGGCCGACTCGGCGACCATCTCGCCGGCGCGCTGGTCGCGTTGGCGGTCCTGGCCGCCACCCGGTTCGTGCCGTGGAGCGGCGGTCCGGCCGGCCCGCACACCACCGCGCTGACCGGCACGCTCGGGCGGGCCCTCGTCCTGTTCTTCGTCCCCGCGCTGGCCGTCCGCTACGGCGTCTCCTTCGGAACCCCCGAACTGGCGGCCGTCGCGGGGCTCGTGGTGCTCCTTCCTGCGGTACGGACGGTCCGCCTGATCCCCGCCGCCCTGGTCGGGGCGGCCGTCGGCTGCGCCGTCGCCGTGGTCGCACCCGGCTCGTACTACGAGGCGACCCTGCTGCGGAGCGCGACCGGCGCACTTCTTGCAACGACCGCCGTCTGCGCGCTCCTTGACACCAGTCGCGCACGACTGGACGTGCTCCCTTAACTCCCCCGCCATATAGCGACGCCAGGATGTCCCGCAGTCAGGGGAGAGATGGACGGGGTGGGGCGATCATGCGCATGCGGCCGACGGCACAATCCGCGGGCCAGGACCCGGAGGGCGAGCAGCAGGCGTACGAACTCCGGGCGGAACTGGACGAGTTACTCCGCGCGAGCCGCTACGCGAGCCAGCGGGAGCGGCGGTTGAACGAGGCGATCCGGGCGGCGCCGGGCCGTCAGCGGCCGGACGGGGACCTGCTGCGGCAGCTGGCGCAGGCGCGCACGCTGCGCGAGGGCCTGGGCGCCCGCTGCCTCCAACTGAGCGATCGGCTGGAGGCGTTGGAGAACCGGCTGAGGAGCCGACCGCCGGAGCCGCAACCGGCCCAGGCCCCGCCGCCCCAGGCCCGGCCCGCCCGCCCCGACATCGGCGCCCTCGCCGAGCGGGTGGCGGCCCTGCACCGCGCCGGCGCCTTCGCCGAGGCGACGGAGCTGCTGTCCCGGGCGGCCACCGGCCTCGACCCGGCCGACGCCGCGCTGCTGGTCGGCATGCTCTCCCGGCGCGGCCCGACGGGCGCGTCCCTGCACCTGGCCAGGAGCGCCGCGCAGTGCGCGCCGGAGCAGGCGGTGGCGATGCTGGCGGAGTTGCGCGAGCTGGGACTGGCGGAGGAGGCGGCCGAGCTGTTCCACGCGTTCTGGGGCTATCCGGCGTCGGCGCTGCCCGCCCTGCTGGCCGCGCTGGAGCGGGCCGGTCAGGGTGCGGACGGCGCGACGCTGCTCTGGGAGTGGGGTTCGGCGCCGACGCCGGAGCTGACGGCGCTGGCGACCGGCCTCCGCCGTACGGGCCGGCACGCCGACGTGCGGACGCTGCTGCGCCAGGCGGCCGGCCGGCCGACGGCGGAGCTGGCCGCGCTGGCGACGGAGCTGCCGGCCGAGCTCGCGACCGTCCTGCTGTACGAGCTGGCGGCGCTGCGCCCGCCGGTGGAGCTGGTCAAGCTGGCGGCCGCGTTGGACACCAGCCCGGAGCTGTACGGGCGGCTGCTCGCCGCGCTGCTCGCCGACGGCGCCCGGCACCGGACGACGCTGGCCGCCCTGCGCAGCGCCGGCCTGCCGACCGAACCGGCCGCGGCCCCCCGTTCCCGCTGGGGCAGACGGTAGAACCGCAGACGGGGAACAGAACGCGGGAGCCCCCGCCCGCCCCGGACGGACCGGGGCGAACGAGGGCTCCAGAAGGGCTGAGCGGGCTCAGCAGCCGATCAGTCGCGCACCCAGGTACGCCTTGACCTGGTCGAGCGAGACGCGCTCCTGCGACATGGTGTCGCGGTCGCGGACGGTCACCGCGTTGTCCTCAAGGGTGTCGAAGTCGACGGTGACGCAGAACGGCGTGCCGATCTCGTCCTGGCGGCGGTAGCGCTTGCCGATGGCGCCGGCGTCGTCGAACTCGACGTTCCACGCGGTGCGCAGGTCGGCGGCGAGGCCGCGGGCCTTCGGGGAGAGGTCGGTGTTGCGCGACAGCGGCAGGACGGCGACCTTGACCGGGGCCAGGCGCGGGTCGAGCCGCATGCCGACGCGCTTCTCCATGACGCCCTTGGCGTTGGGCGCCTCGTCCTCGAAGTAGGCGTCGATCAGGAAGGCCAGCATGGCGCGGTTGAGGCCGGCCGCCGGCTCGATGACGAACGGGAAGTACCGCTCGCCGCTCTCCTGGTCGAAGTACTTGAGGTCCTGGCCGGACGCCTCGCTGTGCACCCGCAGGTCGTAGTCGGTGCGGTTGGCGACGCCCTCCAGCTCGGAGTACTCGCTACCGCCGAAGTTGAAGCGGTACTCGATGTCCACCGTGCGCTTGGCGTAGTGGGAGAGCTTCTCCTTCGGGTGCTCGAAGAAGCGCATGTTCTCGGTGCGCAGGCCGAGGTCGACGTACCAGTCCCAGCGCTGCTGGAGCCAGTACTCGTGCCACTGCTCGTCCTCGCCCGGCTTGACGAAGAACTCCATCTCCATCTGCTCGAACTCGCGGGTGCGGAAGATGAAGTTGCCGGGGGTGATCTCGTTGCGGAAGCTCTTGCCGGTCTGGGCGATGCCGAACGGCGGCTTCTTGCGCGACGTGGTCTGGACGGCCTTGAAGTTGGTGAAGATGCCCTGGGCGGTCTCGGGCCGCAGGAAGGCCAGGCCGCTGGCCTCCTCGGTGACGCCGAGGTGGGTCTTCAGCATGCCCGAGAAGTCCTTGGGCTCGGTGAACTGGCCCTTGGTGCCGCAGTCGGGGCAGTTGACGTCCTTGAGGCCGTTCGGCGGCGGGAAACCGTGCTTGGCCTCGTACTTCTCCTCCAGGTGGTCGGCCCGGTGGCGCTTGTGGCAGGAGAGGCACTCGGTCAGCGGGTCGTTGAAGGTGGCGACGTGGCCGGAGGCCTCCCACACCTCGCGCGCGAGGATCACCGACGAGTCGAGTCCCACGACGTCCTCACGGGCCTGGACCATCGCGCGCCACCACTGGCGCTTGATGTTCTCCTTGAGTTCGACGCCCAGCGGCCCGTAGTCCCAGGCGGCACGCGTGCCGCCGTAGATCTCGCTGCAGGGGTAGACGAAGCCACGGCGCTTGCTCAGGCTGACGATCGTGTCGATCTTGTCGGCGGCCACAGTGCTCTCTTCAGTACGTACGGCACGGTCAGGGCACGGCTGGTTGCGCGTACCCGAATACCTCAGGTTACCGGCCATACGGGTACGGGGTTCAAATCGGTATCGTCCGGCCCCTCCCAGCCACGGCCACCTGCCGTTCACCCGTCCGAGTGAGTTGACAATCATTTCCAGATAAGATGAGAATGATTGTCATGATGATCGGACGACGTACCCGCAGCTCCATAGCCATCGCCGCCACCGCCCTCACCGCCTCCCTCGTCCTGACCGCCTGCGGTGGCAGCAGCAGCGCCCAGAGCGCCGACGGCAAGCTGAAGGTCGTCGCCTCCTTCTACCCGATGGAGTACCTGGCCCAGCAGATCGGCAAGGACCACGTCACGGTCACCGACCTCACCGCGGCCGGCGTCGAGCCGCACGACCTGGAGCTCACCGCCAAGCAGGTCGCCACCGTCCAGAAGTCCGACGCGATCATCTACCTCAAGGGCCTGCAGCCCACCGTCGACCAGGCCGTCGGCCAGTCCTCGGCCAAGTACAAGATCGACGCCACCGCCGCCAGCCCGCTGGTCGACCACCACCTCGACGAGGGCACCGAGGCCGACGGCCACCAGCACGACGGCCCGGCCGGCGACCCGCACATCTGGCTCGACCCGACCCGCTACGCGGCGATCGCCAAGAGCGTCGGCGACGGGTTCGCCAAGGCCGACCCGGCCCACGCCGACGACTACCGCAAGAACACCGACGACCTGGTCGGCCGGCTGACCACGCTGGACCAGGAGTTCCGGGACGGCCTGAAGGACGCCAAGTCCAGGACCTTCGTCACCAGCCACGCCGCCTTCGGCTACCTCGCCGACCACTACGGCCTCACCCAGGTCGCCATCAACGGCGTCGACCCCGAGTCCGAGCCCACCCCGGCCCGCCTCGCCGACGTGCAGAAGGCCGCCAAGGACAACGGCGTCACCACGATCTTCTTCGAGACCCTGGTCAGCCCCAAGCTCGCCGACACCGTCGCCAAGGACCTCGGCCTCAAGACCGCCGTGCTGGACCCGCTGGAGGGCGTCAAGGACCCGGGCAAGGATGACTACCTCTCGGTCATGAAGCAGAACCTGGCCAACCTCCAGGCCGCCCTCGGCGCCACCCCCGCCGCGACCGGCACCACTCCCACCGCGACCGGCACCCCCACCAGCTGACGGGACGACAGCACCATGACCCACCCGATACCCCCGGCCGTCCGCCTCCGCGACGCCGTCGCCTCCCGCGGCGGTCGGCCGGTGCTGCGCGGCGTCGACCTCACCGTCCAGCCCGGCGAGGTGGTCGCCCTGCTCGGCGCCAACGGCTCCGGCAAGTCCACCACCGTCAAGGCCGTCATCGGCTCCGTCCCGCTGGGGCAGGGCACGCTGGAGCTGTTCGGCATCCCGTACGCCGGCTTCCGCGCCTGGCACCGGATCGGGTACGTCCCGCAGCGCACCACCGCCGCCTCCGGCGTGCCGGCCACCGTGCGCGAAGTGGTCTCCACCGGGCGGCTGCCGCAGCACCGGCTGCTGCCGTTCCGCCGCCGGGACCGCGCGGCGGTCGACCGCGCGCTCGCCGCCGTCGGCATGCTGGAGCGCGCCGGGGACGGCGTCGCCGACCTGTCCGGCGGCCAACAGCAGCGGGTGCTGATCGCCCGCGCCCTGGTCGGCACCCCCGACCTGCTGATCATGGACGAGCCGATGGCCGGCGTGGACGCCGCCAGCCAGCAGGTGCTCGCCGACACCCTGCGCGCCGAGGTCTCCCGCGGCGCCGCCGTCCTCCTCGTGCTGCACGAACTCGGGCCGCTGGAACCGCTGATCGACCGCGCCGTGGTGCTGCGGGACGGCTGCGTCGCACACGACGGCCCGCCCGTGCCCAACACCGGACTGCACGCGCTGCCCGGCCACGACCACGTCCACCCGCACGCCGACCACACCCCGCCGAGGCTGCTGGCATGACCGAGATGCTCTCCTACGACTTCATGCAGCGCGCCCTGCTCGCCGCCGTCCTGGTCGGGATCACCGCCCCGGCCGTCGGCATCTACCTGGTGCAGCGCCGGCAGGCCCTGATGGGCGACGGCATGGGGCACGTCGCGATGACCGGCGTCGGCCTCGGCTTCATCTTCCAGACCAGCCCGGTCTGGATGGCCGTGCTGGTCTGCGTGCTCGGCGCCGTCACGATGGAACTGGTCCGCTCGCGCGGCAACCAGCGCGGCGACATCGCCCTGGCGATGCTCTTCTACGGCGGCATGGCCTGCGGCAAGCTGCTCGTCTCGCTCTCCGCCCAGGCCGGCGCCGGCTCGCTGGAGAGCTACCTGTGGGGCTCCATCCTCACCGTCGCCCCGGCCGACCTGATCACCATCGCGGTGCTCGGCGCGGTGGTCGTCGCGGTCACCGTCGGCCTGCGCCGGCAGCTCTTCGCGATCTGCCAGGACGAGGACTTCGCCCGGGTCACCGGCCTACCGGTGCGCACGCTCAACCTGCTGCTCGCGGTGATGGCCGCCGTCACCGTCACCGTCGCGATGCGGGTGGTCGGGCTGCTGCTGGTCAGCGCCCTGATGGTGGTCCCGGTGGTCGCCGCCCAGCAGCTCACCCGGTCGTTCGCCGCCACCCAGGCGGCCTCGATCGCGCTCGGCGTGGTGGTCTCGCTGGCCGGCGTCACCGGCTCCTACCACCTCAACGTGCCCTCCGGCCCGGCCATCGTGCTGCTCGCCATCGCGGTGTTCGCGGTGTTCAGCCTGCTCGCCGCGCCGCTCGCCCGGCGGCGCCACCGCAGGGGCGTCGCGGACCCCGGACCGAAGGTCTGCGACGTCGCCCTGCCGGAACCCGTCCCGGGACAATCCCCGGGGCAATCCCCGGATCAGATCCCGGGGCAACTCCCGGGCCGCGGTTCCTCCGACGCGATCACTCCGGAGCGGGGTGCGGGGCTGGCACAATGAGGTGCGAGACGCCCACCACCCCAGGAGGACCCACGGTGACCACCGCAGGCCCGTCGCCGCGCGCCCGCTCGACCCGGCAACGTGCCGCCGTCTCGGCGGCCCTGGACGAGATCGAGGACTTCCGCAGCGCGCAGGAGCTCCACGACATGCTCAAGCACCGCGGGGACTCCGTCGGTCTGACCACGGTCTACCGCACCCTCCAGTCGCTCGCCGACGCCGGCGAGGTGGACGTGCTGCGCACCGCCGACGGCGAGGCCGTCTACCGCCGGTGCAGCAGCGGACACCACCACCACCTGGTGTGCCGGCACTGCGGCGCCACCGTCGAGGTGGAGGGCCCGGCGGTGGAGCGCTGGGCCAACGCGGTCGCCGCGGAGCACGGGTTCAGCGACATCGCGCACACCCTGGAGATCTTCGGCACCTGTGCGGAGTGCGCCAAGAAGGTCTGACCAGCGGAGCACCGGTACGGCGAAGGGCCCGTGGGAGCGATTCCCACGGGCCCTTCGCCGTACCGCCGCCGTACCGCGTCAGCGCTGGGTGGGCAGGTCCAGCGGCTCGGGCACCTCGTTCGGGATCGCCCCGCCGAAGCGGCGGTCGCGCCTCGCGTACTGCTCGCAGGCGCGCCACAGGTCGCGGCGGTCGAAGTCCGGCCAGAGCACGTCCTGGAACACGAACTCGGCGTACGCGGACTGCCAGAGCAGGAAGTTGGAGGTGCGCTGCTCGCCGCTGGGGCGCAGGAACAGGTCCACGTCCGGCATGTCCGGGTGGTACATGTACTTGGCGAGGGTCTTCTCGTTGACCTTCTTCGGGTCCAGCTTCCCGGCGGCGACGTCGGCCGCGAGGGCCGCCGCGGCGTCCGCGAGCTCGGCCCGGCCACCGTAGTTGACGCACATGTAGAGCGTGACGGCGTCGTTGTCCTTGGTCTGCTCCTCGGCGACCTGGAGCTCCTGGACGACGCTCTTCCACAGCTTGGGCATCCGGCCCGCCCAGCGGACCCGCACGCCCATCGCGTCCATCTCGTCGCGGCGGCGGTGGATGACGTCCCGGTTGAAGTTCATCAGGAACTTCACCTCGTCGGGCGAGCGCTTCCAGTTCTCGGTGGAGAACGCGTACAGCGAGATGTTCTTCACGCCGAGCTCGATCGCGCCCTTGAGGACGTCCAGCACGACGGACTCGCCGACCTTGTGGCCCTCGGTGCGGGGCAGTCCGCGCTCCTTGGCCCAGCGGCCGTTGCCGTCCATCACGATGGCGACGTGGCCGGGGACCAGCTCGCCGGGAATCTTCGGGGGCTGTGCGCCACTGGGGTGCGGGGTCGGGGGGAGGTACTCCCTCTGTTTGCCGCCGCCGAAGAGCCGTCGCGCTGCCATGTGCTCACTTCTCCACGTATCTCATCGAGCGGATGCCCCGCTCCAAATGCCACTGCAGATAGGCCGCGACCAGGCCGCTGCCCTCCCGCCAGTACCTCGGCTCGCAGGAATCGGCCGTCTGCCAGTCCCCTGACAGCAGCGCCCCGAGCAGTACCAGTGTCTCAGGGGAGGGTACGGCACATCCGGGCACTCGGCAGTCCGGGCAGAGGACCCCACCTGCGGGAAGGGAGAAGAAACGGTTCGGCCCCTCCAGCCCGCATTTGGCGCAGTCCGTGAAGCTCGCGCCGTACCCGTTCACCGCGAGCGAGCGCAGCAGGAAGGCGTCCATCACCAGGTGCGACTCGTGCAGCCCGGCCGCCAGCGTGCGCAGGGCGCCCACCAGCAGCAGGTACTGCTGGACGGCCGGTTCGCCCTCGTTCTCGGCGAACCGCTCGGCCGTCTCCAGCATCGCCGTCCCGGCGGTGTAGCGGCCGTAGTCGGTGACGATCGACCCGCCGTACGGCGCGATCGTCTCCACCTGGGTGCACAGCGGCAACCCACGGCCGATCAGCTCACTCCCCCGGCTGAAGAACTGCACGTCCACGTGCGAGAACGGCTCCAGCCGGGCGCCGAACTTGGACTTGGTCTTGCGCACCCCGCGTGCCACCGCCCGCACCTTGCCGTGGTGCCGGGTCAGCAGGGTGATGATCCGATCGGCCTCGCCGAGCTTCTGCGCCCGCAGCACGACGCCGTCGTCCCGGAAAAGACTCATGGGAACCATTCTCCCCCACGGCGCGCCCCGGCCGCCGACAGCCGTGTTGCCCGCACCGGGTCCGTGGGGGAGGACCGAGCGGTGCGGGTCACGGCGGGCCCGGAGGGGGATTTCGGGCCCGTTTTGTGGGGGATCGGAGATGGCTCGGGGGTTGCGCGGCAGGCCCGGCACTGCGGAGCGGGCCCGGTACTGCGGAGGACGTCCCGTCCTGCGGGGGAGGTCCGGTTACCGCGGAGGAGGTGTGCCGTCCTGCGGAGGAGGTCTAGTACGGAGCCCGGGTCGCCGCCTCCAGCAGCGCCCCGACCCGCGACTGCGGTAGATCCAGACAGCGCCCGACCGCGGCCAGCGCCTCGCGCTCCTGCGGCAGGTAGCGCCCGTCGGACAGGGCGATCGCCGCGCCCTGCAGCAGCAGCCGCTCCCGGCCCTGGTGGGCCAGGTGCGGGGCGAGCGGTTCGAGCACCGCGTGCAGTTCCACGGCCAGGCCGCCGGCCATCCCGTGGGCGTCGTAGAGTTCGCCGCCGAGCCCGGACAGCGCGGCGAGCGCGGCCAGTACCTGGGCCTCGCCGCAGTCCTCGAACCCGGCCTCGCGCACCGCCGTGCAGGCCGACTCGCGGGCCGCGCGGTGCGCGGTGCCGCCGGCCGCGAGCAGGGCGAGCGCGATGGTGTACTGCGCGTCCCGCAGCATCGCGCCGAGCCGTACGGAGGTGGGCTGTTCCAGGCTCTCGACGCCGTAGCGGCCGTGGCAGCTGGTGCACTGCACGCTGCCGATCACCGGGCCGAGCGGGGCCACCGGGGTCCCCAGCAACCGCAGCCACCGCCGGCCGTGCTGCCGGCGGTAGTTGCGGTCCCCGCCACAGCCCGGGCAGAAGAAGTCACCGAGAACGTCAGTCCGCCACCGCGGGCGAACACCCCACAACCTGGTCACGGCGCCACTCCCCAGACATGGCAGACGGCCTGCACAACAATGGGCAGGTCACGCGACCGGACACCGAGGCCGTCCCACCGACCCGGCTTTCCGGTGGATCGATGTTGCCATGGTTACCGGCACGTGTCAGTACCTCGAACGGCTTCCGACCCGAAAAAATGTGGCGCAGGACACAACTGGCCCCAGGTGCGGCGAAGGGCCGCCCCGGAGGACGGCCCCGCCACATCTCACTCGTACGAACTACCCGCGCTGTGCCCGGTTGACGGCGCTGATGATCGCCTTCAGCGAGGCCAGCACGGTGTTGGCGTCGATGCCGACGCCCCACAGCACCTTGCCGTCCACCGCGCACTCGACGTACGCGGCGGCCTGGGCGTCGCCGCCCTCGCTCAGCGCGTGCTCGGCGTAGTCCAGGACGCGGACGTCCAGGCCGATCCGGGCCAGCGCGTCCGTGAAGGCGGAGACCGGGCCGTTGCCGACACCGGTCAGGGTCACCGGTACCGAGTCCACCAGGGCGCCGGCGATCAGCGCGTCCCGGCCGTCCTCGGTGGTCAGGGTGCGCGAACCGCTCAGCGAGATCCGGCCCCACGGGTTGGCCGGGGTCGGCAGGTACTCGTCCTCGAAGACCCGCCAGATCTCGGCCGGGGTGACCTCGCCGCCCTCGGCGTCGGTCTTGGCCTGGATGATCCGGGAGAACTCGATCTGCATCCGGCGCGGCAGGTCCAGCTTGTGGTCGTTCTTCAGGACGTACGCCACACCGCCCTTGCCGGACTGGCTGTTGACCCGGATGACCGCCTCGTAGGTGCGGCCGACGTCCTTCGGGTCGATCGGCAGGTACGGCACGCCCCAGGTGTGCTCCCCCACCGGGACGCCCGCCGCCGCCGCGTCCGCCTCCAGGGCGTCGAAGCCCTTCTTGATGGCGTCCTGGTGCGAGCCGGAGAAGGAGGTGTACACCAGGTCGCCGGCGTACGGGTGGCGCGGGTGCACCTCCATCTGGTTGCAGTACTCGGCGGTGCGGCGCACCTCGTCGATGTCGGAGAAGTCGATCTGCGGGTCGATGCCCTGCGAGAACAGGTTCATGCCCAGGGTCACCAGGTCGACGTTGCCCGTCCGCTCGCCCTGGCCGAACAGGCAGCCCTCGATGCGGTCCGCGCCCGCCATGTAGGCCAGTTCGGCGGAGGCGACGGCGGTGCCGCGGTCGTTGTGCGGGTGCACCGACAGGCAGACGAACTCGCGGCGCGACAGGTTGCGCGACATCCACTCGAACTGGTCGGCCTGCACGTTCGGGGTGGCCCGCTCGATGGTGGCCGGCAGGTTCAGGATGATCTCGCGGCCCTCGCCCGGCTGCCAGACGTCCATGACCGCCTCGCAGACCTCCAGCGCGAAGTCCAGCTCGGTGTCCACGAAGATCTCCGGCGAGTACTGGTAGCCGAAGACGGTCTCCTCGCCCAGCAGCTTCTCGGCGTACTCCATCACCAGCCGGGTGCCGTCGGTGGCGATCGCCTTGGTGGCGGCCCGGTCGTTGCGGAACACCACCCGGCGGAACAGCGGCGCCGTCGCGTTGTACAGGTGGACCGTCGCGCGCGGGGCGCCGACCAGCGACTCGACGGTCTTCTCGATCAGCTCCTCGCGGGCCTGCGTCAGCACCGAGATGGTGACGTCCTCGGGGATCGCCCCCTCCTCGATCAGCGACCGCACGAAGGCGTGGTCGGTGGCGCCGGAGGACGGGAAGCCGACCTCGATCTCCTTGTAGCCCATCGCGACCAGCAGGTCGAACATCTTGCGCTTGCGGGCCGGGGACATCGGGTCGATCAGCGCCTGGTTGCCGTCCCGCAGGTCGGTGGAGAGCCAGCGCGGCGCCTTGGTGATCACCGTGCTCGGCCAGGTGCGGTCCGGCAGGTCGACGGTGTCGAACGGCAGGTAGCGCCCGTACCGCATGCCGGAGGGCAGCTGGCGTACGGACGCGGCGGTGATCGGGGTGGGACGGTCGACGAAGGCGCGACCGGCGGGGATGGGCGCGGCGGAGCTCTGCTCGGTCATGGAATGACTCTCGGCTTCCTGTGATGCGTGGTGCGGGGGCGGGTCGGGGTGGTCGACACCGACTGGCCGGCAGCTGCCGCTCGCGACCCTCCGTTGGATCGCCGGATGACGCGCACAGCTCGATCCCCGCGGCGAGGGAGCCGGCCCTGTGGACTACAGGCCCTCGACGCGGCAGCTAAGAAGAAGCAGCCCGTTGCGCATGATGGCCCCAGCGTAACCCAGGGCCGCGCGCCCCCGAAGTGATCCGGGCCACCGTTCCACCCCTTGAGACACCGACCGGTCACGCCAAGAGTGGTGACAACCGGTCATCGAGGCCTCACCCTGGGCCACATGACTGCAGCAGTTCCGATCTGCGCGATCGTCCCGCCGTACGTCCTGGACCGCCTCGCCGAGGCCGGTCACGAACCCGCCGTCCGCTCCCTCCTGCTCGACACCGCGCACCGCGCGGCCCGCCTCGCCCCTGCCCCGCCCGTCAGCACCGGCCCGACCCCCAGCCGGCTGATCGCCGACACCGCCCACAGCCAGCGGCTGCCCGGCCGCACCGTCCGCACCGAGGGCCAGGCCCCGGTCACCGACCAGTCCGTCAACCACGCCTACGACGGCCTCGGCGACACCTTCGCCCTGTACGCCACCGTCTTCGGCCGCCGCTCGATCGACAACCGGGGGCTGCGCCTGGACGCCACCGTGCACTACGGCCAGGACTACGACAACGCCTTCTGGAACGGCCACCAGATGGTCTTCGGCGACGGCGACGGCGAGATCTTCGGCGACTTCACCGCCTGCGTCGACGTCATCGGCCACGAACTCACCCACGGCGTCACCCAGTTCACCGCCGGCCTGCAGTACCAGGACCAGCCCGGCGCGCTCAACGAGTCGGTCTCCGACGTCTTCGGCTCGCTGGTCAAGCAGTACGCGCTGCGCCAGGACGCCGCCCACGCCGACTGGCTGATCGGCGCCGGACTGCTCGCCCCCGGCATCCAGGGCGTGGCGCTGCGCTCGATGAAGGCCCCCGGCACCGCCTACGACGACCCCCGGCTCGGCAAGGACCCGCAGCCCGCGCACATGCGGGACTACGTGGACACCACCGACGACAACGGCGGCGTGCACATCAACTCCGGCATCCCCAACCACGCGTTCTACCTGCTGGCCACCGCCCTCGGCGGCCAGGCCTGGGACCGCGCCGGGCGGATCTGGTACGACGCCCTGACCGGCCACCAGCTGGCCGCCGACGCCGACTTCACCGCCTTCGCCCGGGCCACCGTGGCCGCCGCCAAGGCCCGCTACCCCGGCCAGTCCTCGGTCGCGGACACCGTGACGGCCTCCTGGGCGCAGGTGGGCGTCAGCCCCGGCTGAACCCCTCCGACGGCCCCTCCGGCAGCCACGATGAAGGCCCCGGCGACGGCCGGTTGAGACCAGGTTGAGCCGGGCTTAAGGTCACGGTCCGGGAAAAGACCGGCAAACTCCCTCCCCTGGTAGCACCATGGACACCATGCGTATCCAGGTGACCCGGACCGGCGGCTTCGCGGGGATCGTCCGCCATGCGGAACTCGACACCGTCGACCGCACGGACGCCCCGCACGTCCACGCGCTCGCCCGCGAGGCCGTCGCGGGCGGGCTGCGGGCGCCCTCGTACGGGGTGCCGGACGGCTTCCACTACGAGATCACCGTCGACGGCCGGACGGTCTACTGCGCCGACCCGAAGCTCACCGACTCGCAGCGCGAACTGGTGTCGCTGGTCCTGCGCGAGGGCGCGTAGCCCCACCGGCCCTCGGACACGCCGAAGGCCCGCCCGATCGACAGATCCGGGCGGGCCTTCGCTGGGAGCCGGGGCTCAGAAGCCGAGCTTGCGCAGCTGCTTCGGGTCGCGCTGCCAGTCCTTGGCCACCTTGACGTGCAGGTCCAGGAAGACCGGCGTGCCGAGCAGCGCCTCGATGTGCTTGCGGGCGGTGGTGCCGACGTGCTTGAGCCGCGCGCCCTTGGCGCCGATGACGATCGCCTTCTGGCTCTGCCGCTCGATGTAGACGTTGGCGTGGATGTCCAGCAGCGGGCGGTCCGCCGGGCGGCCCTCGCGCGGGAGCATCTCCTCGACCACGACGGCCAGCGAGTGCGGCAGCTCGTCCCGGACGCCCTCCAGGGCGGCCTCGCGGATCAGCTCCGCGACCATGATCTGCTCGGGCTCGTCGGTGAGGTCGCCGTCCGGGTAGAGCGGCATGCCCTCCGGCAGCAGCTTGGTGATCAGGTCGCCGACCAGTTCCACCTGCTTGTCGCCGACGGCCGAGACCGGGATGATCTCGGCCCACTCGATGCCGAGTTCCTCACCGAGCTGGTGGATGGCGATCAGCTGCTCGGCGAGCCGCTTGGAGTCGACCAGGTCGGTCTTGGTGACGATGGCGACCTTGGGGGTCTTCTTGACCTCGGCGAGTTCCTTGGCGATGAACTTGTCGCCGGGGCCGAGCTTCTGGTCGGCGGGCAGGCAGAAGCCGATCACGTCGACCTCGGCCCAGGTGCTGCGGACCAGGTCGTTGAGGCGCTCGCCGAGCAGGGTGCGCGGCTTGTGCAGGCCGGGGGTGTCGACCAGGACGAGCTGGGAGTCCGGGCGGTGCACGATGCCGCGCACGGTGTGCCGGGTGGTCTGCGGGCGGTCGGAGGTGATCGCGACCTTCGTCCCCACCAGAGCGTTGGTCAGGGTCGACTTGCCCGCGTTGGGTCGGCCGACGAAGCACGCGAAGCCGGAGCGGTACGAGGAGGAAGGGGCACTCATGTGCTCCATTCTCCCTGATCACCGGAGTCGCGCTGCCCGGGCCCGCCCGCACCGCCCGATCAGCCCTTGCGACCGCCCCGCGAAACCACCGACATCACCACCAACAGGACCAGGAAGGCGACCGAACCCCAGAGCCAGTACGGCGAGCCGGTCTCCTGCCACTTGCCCATCCCCATCACGAACAGCAGCAGCCCGGCGAAGAACGCCACCGCCCCCATGTGCCCAGCCCCCTCACCGAGTTCACTCCCCCGGTGAGACTATCCGCTCGGTTCGGGCAGGTGTTCGCCAGGCCGCCGCCATCGCCCGCCACGGCAGGCCACAGCGGGCCCTGAGCAGGCCCTGGCGGGCCCCAGCAGCCCTCAGCGGGCCTCGGCCGCCACCCGCAGCGTCCCGTCCACACCGGCCAGCAGCACGGGCGTCCCGGCCCCGCCGAGGTCCCGGACGGCCGCCAGGTCGGCCTCGGCCGGCTGCTCCGCCTCGCTCACCACGGCCGCCGCCTCCAGCGACTTCGCACCGCTGGCCACCGCCATCGCCACCGCCGTCTGCAGCGCGCTCAGCCGCAGCGACTCCAGCGCGACCGTCCCGGCCACGTACGTCCGGCCGGTCTCGTCACGCACCGCGGCCCCCTCGGCGACGCCGTTGCGGGCGCGGGCCGAGCGGGCCAGGGTGATGATCTTCTTGTCTTCGGGGTCGAGCTCGACGATGTCACTCATGCCGCCGAGCATAGGCCGCCCCCGCGGCCGCTCAGTGGCCGACCGGGTGGGTCGGACCGGGGTTCGGGTTGAGGACCTTGACGAAGGTCTTCGGCCCGGACGGCCGCGCCGTCTCGTGCTCCGTGCGCTCGCGCCAGAACGGGTTGTCGTGCGGCAGGTGGCTGCTCACCCGGCCGTACATCCCGAAGGTCGTCAGGATCACCCCGAAGATGAAGGCGAACAGCACGTTCGACATCCGGAAGTTCAGGATGTTGGCGTCCGGCCGCCCGAGCACCGCCAGGCCGTAGAAGCCGGACAGGACGAACAGCACGCCGACCACCATGTTCAGGTTGGACGCGAAGTTGCCGCCGACCACCGCCCCCGCCACCAGGATCGCGCCCGCCACGATGGACAGGATGCTCAGCGCCCCGTTGGTCGACAGCCCGGTGATCCGGTCACCGTGGGTGGCGAGGAAGCCCGGGTGATCGGCCAGCCCCAGGCACCCGAACACGATCAGGAAGATCCCCCCGAGCCCCGCCCCGATCCGCCACACCGTGGCGAGCCGGCTGTTCACGGGCAGTTCGTCTTGCAGCTTCATGGCGACCTCCACCACGGCCTAGCTGTAGGGATGGCTCCCCTGCATGTGCGGCACCTCGTGCATGTAGAGCGAACCGCACTGCTGGCAGCAGCGCAGCCCGGTGCCCCACTCCTGCTCGGGCCGCGTCTCGGCGTCGTCGGCCAGGCTGCGGCCGCAGAGCGCCGTCGCGGGGTCGCCGTCGCGCACCACGTGCCAGACCTTGACCCCGCCGGTCGCACCCTGCGGGCCGTACTCCGCGCGAAGTTGATGCGTCATGCTGTCCATGGTCGCTCCGCCGGGGCGCGACCGCTACTCGCCGGGCTCCGCCCCGGCCTCCGCGGCCTTGCGGACCGGGGTCGCGACCATCGAGCCGATCCGGTTGCGGCGCCCGGCCGAGGACTCGGCGGTCAGCAGGATGCCGGTCAGCCCGGTGCCGGCGGGCTCGGGCAGCGGGATCTCGCAGGCCGAGCCGGGGATCGGCACCCGGCCGAGGTGCTTGGCCAGCAGGCCGCCGACGGTCTCGACGTCCTCGTCCTCCAGCTCGATGCCGAAGAGCTCGCCCAGGTCCTCCACCAGCAGCCGGGCGGTGATCCGGTACGAGCCGTCGCCGAGGTCCTCCACCGGCGCGATCTCCCGGTCGTACTCGTCGGTGATCTCGCCGACGATCTCCTCCAGGACGTCCTCGATGGTGACCAGGCCGGCCGTGCCGCCGTACTCGTCGATCACGATCGCCACGTGCGAGCGGCGCTGCTGCATCTCGCGCAGCAGGTCGCCGGCCGGCTTGGAGTCCGGTACGAAGACGGCCGGGCGCATCACCGCGCCGACCTCCTCGGACTCCGCCTCCCGGTTGATGTGGGTGCGCCGGACCAGGTCCTTCAGGTAGACGATGCCGACCACGTCGTCCTCGCTGTCCCCGACCACGGGGATCCGCGAGAAGCCCGAGCGCAGCGCCAGGGTGAGCGCCTGCCGGACGGTCTTGTGCCGCTCGATCATCACCAGGTCGGTGCGCGGCACCATCACCTCGCGGACGATGGTGTCGCCCAGCTCGAAGACCGAGTGCACCATCCGGCGCTCCTCGTCCTCGATCAGGTCGTCCTTCTCGGCGAGGTCGACCAGCGCCCGCAGTTCGGCCTCGGAGGCGAACGGCCCCTCCCGGTAGCCCTTGCCCGGGGTCAGCGCGTTGCCGAGCAGGATCAGCAGCCGCGGGATCGGGCCGAGCACCGCGGCCAGCGGCAGCAGCACGAAGGAGGCGGCGGTCGCGGTGGTGAGCGGGTGCTGGCGCCCGATCGTGCGCGGCGAGACCCCCACCGCGACGAAGGACACCAGCACCATCACGCCGAACGCCAGCAGCACGGCCTGCCAGATCGGCTCCACGTTGCGCACGCACACCACGGTGACCAGGACGGCCGCCGCCATCTCGCTGGCCACCCGGATCAGGGTCGCCAGGTTGAGGTAGCGGATCGGGTCGGAGGCGACGGTCAGCAGCCGGGCCGAGCCGCGCCGCCCGGCCCGCACGGCCTCCTCCGCCCGGAACCGGGAGACCCGGGAGATGCCCGCCTCGGCGCACGCGGCCAGCCAGCCGAGGACGACGAGGAGCACGGCACCGAGGATGAAGCTCGTACTTTCACCACTCACAGGGGTTCGGGCTCCGCGCTCAGTGGGTGGTGGGGGCCGGGGAGAGACCACCGAGGCCCCGGCCCGCCCGCCAGTCGTCCAGGATGCGCTTCTGGAGGGCGAACATCTCCTCCTCCTCCTCGGGCTCCTCGTGGTCGTACCCGAGGACGTGCAGCACCCCGTGGACGGTGAGCAGTTGGAGCTCCTCGTCCATCGAGTGCTTGGAGGGGGCCGCCTTGCCCTGCTGCTCGGCGACCTCCGGGCAGAGCACGATGTCGCCGAGCAGGCCCTGCGGCAGCTCCTCGCCCTCCTTGCCGGGGCGCAGCTCGTCCATGGGGAAGGACATCACGTCGGTGGGGCCGGGGAGGTCCATCCACTGGATGTGCAGCTCCTCCATCGCCGCTCCGTCCACCAGGATCACGGACAGTTCGGACTGCGGGTGGATCCGCATCTTGTCCAGGGCGAAGCGGGCGACGTCGAGGATGGCTTCCTCATCGGCGTCCCAACCGGACTCGTTGGCGATGTCGATCGACATGACGGGCTGCGTACTCAGCTTTCGGTGCGATGGGACTGACGGGGTGCGCGGGAGCCGCGCCGCTGGGCCGGCTTGCGGGCGGGCGAGGGGTTCTCCTCGGCCTCCTGCTTGGCGTCCCAGCGTTCGTAGGCGTCCACGATCCGGCCGACCAGCTTGTGGCGGACCACGTCGGTGCTGGTGAGGACGGAGAAGTGGATGTCGGGCACGTCGGCCAGGATGTCCTGGACGACCTTGAGGCCGCTGCGGGTGCCGCCCGGGAGGTCGATCTGGCTGGTGTCGCCGGTGACCACCACCCGGGAGTTGAAACCGAGGCGGGTGAGGAACATCTTCATCTGCTCGGGCGAGGTGTTCTGGGCCTCGTCCAGGATGATGAAGGCGTCGTTGAGGGTGCGGCCGCGCATGTACGCCAGCGGCGCGACCTCGATGGTGCCGGCCGCCATCAGGCGCGGGATGGAGTCCGGGTCCATCATGTCGTGCAGCGCGTCGTACAGCGGGCGCAGGTACGGGTCGATCTTCTCGTAGAGGGTGCCGGGCAGGAAGCCCAGCCGCTCCCCCGCCTCGACGGCCGGGCGGGTCAGGATGATCCGGTTGACCTCCTTGGCCTGGAGGGCCTGGACGGCCTTGGCCATCGCGAGGTAGGTCTTGCCGGTGCCGGCCGGGCCGAGGCCGAAGACGATCGTGTGCTTGTCGATCGCCTCGACGTAGCGCTGCTGGTTGAGGGTCTTGGGGCGGATCGTGCGGCCCCGGTTGGACAGGATGTTCGCGGTGAACACCTTGGACGGCGCCGGGCTGTCCGGGTCCTCCGCGGCACCGCGGAGCATGGCGATGGAGCGCTCCACGGAATCCTCCGTCAAGGGCTGGCCGGTGCGCAGCACCAGCATCATCTCGGTGAAGAGCCGCTGCACGAGGGCGACCTCGGCGCGCGCTCCGGTGGCGGTCACCTCGTTGCCGCGGACGTGGATGTCGGCGGCGGGGAAGCCCTGCTCGATCACGCGCAGCAGCGAGTCCGCCGTGCCGAGCAGGGTGACCATCGGGTGCTTCTCGGGGATGACGATCCGGGCGCTGACGCGACCGTCGTCGGCCGGTTCGGGGCGCGACTGTCCGTTCGTACGGGTCTGCGATGTGTCACTCATAGGTCGGCGCTGGGCCTGCCTCATCCCATCCGTGGTGTCGTGTGCCGATCGGTCTCTCCGGGGCACCAGGGTACGCCGCGCACGTGGTCGCCGCGGCGGGCGGCGGGGCCGCACCCGACGATGCTGCGGCAGATCGGGGGGCGGCGCGAGCGCTTTTCACGGGGTGCGGGCCGGGTTCACGGCTGACGCCGGACGGGGACGGGCACCCGGGCGAGGTCGGCGGCGAGCACCAGCTCGCCGTCGAAGTGCTTGCGGGCGTCGGCCAGGTGCTGGCCGAGGTCCGGGTAGCGCTGGGAGAAGTGGGTCAGCACCAGGGTGCGCACGCCGGCCTCGGCGGCGGCCTTGGCGGCCTGCCCGGCGGTGAGGTGGCCGTGCTCCTCGGCGAGCCGGGAGTCGGCGTCGGTGAAGGTCGACTCGGCGACCAACAGGTCGGCGCCCTCGGCGAGTTCGTACACGCCGTCGCAGAGCCGGGTGTCCATCACGAAGGCGAAGCGCTGGCCCGGCCGGGGCTCGCTGACCTCCTCCAGGGTGACCCGCCGGCCGTCCGCCTCGATCGCCCCCTCGTGCTGGAGGCGGCCGACCGCGGGGCCGAAGACGCCCAGCGCGGCGAGGCGTTCGGGCACCAGGCGGCGGCCGTCCGGCTCGGACAGCCGGTAGCCGAAGGACTCCACGGGGTGGGACAGCCGCACGGCGTCCAGCGCGAAGCGGGCGCCGGGCGCGGGCAGCGGGCCCGGCTCGTCGATCGGCCGGGGCCGCAGGACGGCCGTCTCGTGGTAGGCGGTGGCGTGCCGCAGCCGCTCGAAGTAGACCTCGCCGGAGGCCGGGAAGTAGACGTCCACCGGGTGCGGGACGCGGTCCAGGTTGATCCGCTGGATCACCCCGGCGAGGCCCAGGCAGTGGTCGCCGTGGAAGTGCGTGACGGCGATCCGGGTGATCTGGGTGGCCGAGACGCCGGCCAGCAGCATCTGCCGCTGGGTGCCCTCGCCGGGGTCGAACAGCAGGCCCTCGCCGTCCCAGCGGAGCAGGTAGCCGTTGTGGTTGCGGTGCCGGGTGGGCACCTGGCTGGCGGTGCCGAGGACGACGAGTTCGCGCTGTGACACGTAGGTCAGACCATGCTCTCGGTCATCGGCTTGCCGCCGAGCACGTGGACGTGGGCGTGGAAGATGGTCTGGCCGGCGCCGGCCCCGGTGTTGAAGATCAGCCGGTAGTCCTCGACGCCCTCGTCCCTGGCCACCGCGCCCGCCTCGGCGAGGAGTTCACCGGCGATCTCCGGCTCGGCGGCGGCCAGCTCGGCGGCGTTCGGGTAGTGGACGTGCGGGATGACCAGGACGTGCAACGGCGCCTTGGGGGCGATGTCGCGGAAGGCGAGGACGCGCTCGGTCTTGCGCACCACCGTCGCCGGGATCTCGCCCGCCACGATCTTGCAGAACAGGCAGTCGGGCTGCGGCTCGCCGGCCATCGGCTTCTCCTCGGTTCGTGTCTGGTCTGGGGCCGTACGGGCGCAGCCTAGCGGGAAGTCGGCCGGGCCGACCTCCCGTTCGGCTGCTCTCCCGCCCGCCGCCGGGGCGACGGAGGCGCGCCCTACGCCCAGGGCATCGGCGGGGCCGTGCGGGGCGGGGCCGCGGCGAGCGCGGCGAGGGCGATCCGCACGCCCTCGGCCAGCTGCGGGTCCTCGCCGGCGGCCCACTGGTGCGGGGCCATCGGCACCTCGACGTCCGGGTCGACGCCGTGGTTCTCCACGCCCCAGCCGTAGTTCTCCAGCCAGTACGCGTACTTGGGCTGGGTGACCAGGGTGCCGTCGACCAGGTGGTAGCGGCTGTCGATGCCGATCACCCCGCCCCAGGTGCGGGTGCCGACCACCGGGCCGATGCCGAGCGTCTGGATGACGGCGTTGACGACGTCGCCGTCCGAGCCGGAGAACTCGTTGGCGAGCGCGACGACCGGCCCGCGCGGGGCGTCGAGGGGGTAGGGCACCGGGTGGTCGGTGTCCCGGATGGCGTTCCAGCCGACGATCCGGCGGGCGAGCTTCTCGATCACCAGCTGCGAGGTGTGGCCGCCGCGGTTCTCCCGGACGTCGACGATCACGCCGTCCCTGGCCAGCTCCACGGCCAGGTCACGGTGGATCTGGGCCCAGCCGGCCGACTGCATGTCGGGGATGTGCAGGTAGCCGAGCCGGCCGCCGGACAGCTCGCGCACCGCGGCCCGCCGCCCGGCCACCCAGTCGTGGTAGCGCAGCGGCTCCTCGTCGGCGATCGGGACGACCACCGGGTGGCGCTGGTCGGTGCCGTCCTTGCCGGCCACGGTCAGCTCGACCGGCTGCCCGGCGGTGCCGGCCAGCAGCGGGGCCGGGCCGGTGACCGGGTCCACCGGGCGGCCGTTGACGGCGAGGACCGCGTCGCCCGGGCGGATCGCGGCGCCGGGCGCGGCCAGCGGCGAGCGGGCCCGGGGGTCGGAGGACTCGCCGGGCAGGATGCGGGCGATCCGCCACCGGTCGCCGTCCCTGGCGAGGTCCGCGCCGAGCAGGCCCTGGCGCCGGGCGGGCTCGGTGTACCGGCCGTACGGGACGACGTAGGCGTGCGAGGTGCCGAGTTCGCCGTGCACCTCCCAGAGCAGGTCGACCAGGTCGTCGTGCGAGCCGAGGCGTTCCACGAGCGGCCGGTAGCGGTCCAGCACGCCGGCCCAGTCGACGCCGCCGAGGTCGGGGCGCCAGTAGTTGTCGCGCATCAGGCGGCCGTTCTCGGCGTACATCTGCCGCCACTCGGCGGCCGGGTCGACGGTGACCCGCAGCCGGGTCAGGTCGACGCCCACCTCGTCGTCCTCGCCGCCCGCCTTGTGCTCGGCCGGGACGATCCGCAGCTCGCTCCCGTCCAGCACGGCCACCCGGGTGCCGTCCCCGCTGACCGCGAAGCCGTCCACGCCGTGCACCAGTTGCTCGACGCGGCGCTTCTTCAGGTCGAAGCGCTCCAGCACCGGCCGGGGCCGCTCGTCCTCGGGCGAGGCCGCCTCGTCGCCGAGTTCGCCGAGCAACGGGGCGCGGGTCCACAGCACGCCGTCCTTGGCGGCCCTGAGCGCGTCGAACCGGCCGCCCTCGACCGGGAACGGGACGATCCGGTCCGCGATGCCGTCCAGGTCGACCCTGGTCACCGGCGCGGCGTCGCCGGCGGCCTCCTCGCCGTCCGCCTTCCTGCCGCGCGGCTCGTCCTCCTCCCCGCCGAGCGGGCGCCCGGCCCGCTGCGGCCCGAACGGGGACGGCGTGTCGGCGGCCAACGTGATCAGGTACGGGCGGCAGCCGTTGGGGAACGACAGGTCGAAGACGTGCGAGTCGTAGACCGGGTCGAAGTTGCGCACCGACAGGAACGCCAGGTAGCGGCCGTCCGCGGTGAAGGCCGGCGAGGTGTCGATGAAGCGCTCCTGGGTGACCTCGCCGACCGTCCGGGTCGCCAGGTCGGCCAGCACGATCTGGCGCAGCGAGTACGGGCCCAGCCGGTGCACCGGCCGCGACCAGGCCAGCCAGGCCGAGTCCGGGCTGAAGGCCAGCCCGCCGACCTCGCCGTCGGCGCTGCGGTCCAGCTCGTGCACGGTGCCGTCGGCGAGCGCGACCAGCAGGACCCGGCCGTCGTGCACGCCGAGCGCGGCCTGCTTGCCGTCCGGGGACACCGCCAGGGAGTTGACCCGGCCGATCCGCCCGGCGGCCAGCCGGCGGCGCTCGGCGCCCCGGGCGTCGGGGGCGAACTCCAGGGCGTCCTCGCCCTCGGCGTCGGACACCCACAGCACGCCCTGGGTGCCGTCCTCGCCCGGCACCACCCGGGCCAGCCGCCCGCGCACCCCCGGGGTCTCGTCCAGCACCCGAGCCGGGCCCTCGCGGTGGGTCAGCCAGTGCACGTCGCCGCGCACCACCACGGCGCCGGCCCGGCCGGTGCGGTCGGGGGCGGCGGACTCCAGCCAGTGCGCGGCGTGCACCGGGCGGGGGCGGCGGCCGCTGCGCGGGCCGGCCAGCCGGATGTCGAGGCGGCGGGGCGCGGCTCCCGCCAGGTCGTCCAGCAGCCAGACGTCGCCGGCCCGGTGGAACACCGCCCGGGTGCCGTCGGTGCCGGCGTTGCGGGCGTAGAAGCCGTCCGGGTCGGTGGTGTGGCGGCGCAGGTCGGAGCCGTCCGGGAGGCTGGAGTAGAGCTCGCCGACGCCCTCGTGGTCGGAGAGGAAGGCGATCCGCTCCCCCACCCACAGCGGCGAGTCGAGCTGGCCGTCCAACTCCTCGTGGACGCGGACGAATTCGTCCCGCCCGATCCACAACTTGCCCGCCCGGCCGCCCCGGTAGCGCTTCCACCAGGCCGGCTCGCGGTTGTTGACGGTGCCCAGCAGCACGCGGTCGCCGCCCGGCTCGAAGGCGAGCCCGCCGACCGGCCCGTACGGCAGCCGCACCGACTCGCCGCCGTCCAGCGGCACGGCGTGCGCCCAGCTGCGGCGCAGGGTCGCCTCACCGGCGGTGGTGAGGGCGATCGGGCGCCCGTCGGCCGTCCAGCCCCGCACCTCGGTCTGCTCGCTGCCCCAGTGGGTGAGCCGCCGGGACGGCCCGCCGTCCACCGGCACCACATGCACCTCGGGCGCGCCGTCCCGGGTGGAGGTGAAGGCGATGTGCCGCCCGTCGGGGGCGAACCGGGGGTGCCGGACGGGCAGGTGATCGGCCGTCAGCCGCCAGGCCCGGCCACCGTCCAGCGGGGCCAGCCAGACGTCGTCCTCGGCGACGAAGGTGACCAGGTCACCGTGCAGATGGGGGTGGCGCAGGTAGGCGCCCGCAGAGGTGCTCAGGGGTTCCGTCACGCGGTCAGCGTAGGCACGCGCGCGCACGGCGCGGGCCGGTTCGGGCAGACTCCGACCGCACGGGCGGGCCGGCTACGACCAGCGGCCGGTGCGCCCCAGCAGCAGGGCGCCGGCGGCCACCCCGGCGGTGGAGGTGCGCAGCACCGAGGGGCCCAGCCGGTACGGCCCGGCGCCCGCCTCGGCGAACGCGGCCAGCTCCTCCGGGGAGACCCCGCCCTCCGGGCCGACCACCAGCACCACGTCCCCGGCCGCGGGCAGCGCGGCCAGCGCCAGCGGCTCGGCGCCCTCCTCGTGCAGCACGGCGGCGAACGCGGCCTGGGCCAGCAGCGGCGCCAGCTGCCGGGTGGTCGCCGGCTCGCGCACCTCGGGGAAGCGCAGCCGGCGGGACTGCTTGCCGGCCTCCCGGGCGGTGGCCCGCCACTTGGCCAGCGCCTTGGCGCCCCGCTCGCCCTTCCACTGCGTGATGCAGCGCGAGGCGGCCCACGGGACGATCACGTCCACGCCGACCTCGGTCATGGTCTCCACCGCGAGCTCGCCGCGGTCGCCCTTGGGCAGCGCCTGGACGACGACGATCCGCGGCGCCGGCTCGGACTCCCGGCGGACGGCGGCCACCGTGACGTCGATCGCGTCCTTGCCGAGCACCGCGGCGACCGTTCCGTCCACCCCGAGGCCCAGCCCGTCGGCGAGGGTCACCGCCTCGCCCGCCGCCAGCCGCTTCACCGCGGCCGCGTGCCGCCCCTCCGGCCCGTCGAGGCGCACCACGGAGCCGGGCGCGGCGGCGGCGATCCGCTCGGTCTCGACGACGAAGACGGGGGCGGTCATGCGGGGAACCTCCGGGGGGTGGGGCGGATCGGGAACGCGAAAGGGGCGCCGGGCGGAACCCGGCACCCCCGCGCGGACGGCCAGGGCCCAGCAAGCGGCCCCGGCCTAGGGCCTAGCGGCCGTTGAACGCGTCCTTGAGGCGCGAGAACAGGCCCTGCTGGCCCGGCGCGAACTGGCCGGACGGCCGCTCCTCGCCGCGCAGCACCGCGAGCCGGCGCAGCAGCTCCTCCTGCTCGGGGTCGAGCTTGGTGGGCGTCTGCACCTCGACATGCACTATCAGGTCGCCTCGGCCGCCGCCGCGCAGGTGCGTGATGCCGCGGCCGTGCAGCGGGATCGACTGGCCGGACTGGGTGCCGGGCCGGATGTCGAGCTCCTCCAGCCCGTCCAGGGTCTGCAACGGCACCTGGGTGCCGAGCGACGCGGCCGTCATCGGGATGGTGACGGTGCAGTGCAGATCGTCCCCGCGCCGCTGGAAGACGGTGTGGCTGGTCTCGGCGATCTCGACGTACAGATCGCCGGCCGGGCCGCCGCCGGGGCCGACCTCGCCCTCGCCGGCCAGCTGGATCCGGGTGCCGTTGTCGACACCGGCCGGGATCTTGACCGTCAGGGTGCGCCGGGCGCGGACCCTGCCGTCGCCGGCGCACTCCGGGCACGGGGTCGGCACGACGGTGCCGAAGCCCTGGCACTGCGGGCACGGCCGGGAGGTCATGACCTGGCCCAGGAACGACCGGGTGACCTGGGACACCTCGCCCCTGCCGCGACACATGTCGCAGGTCTGCGCGGAGGTGCCGGGGGCCGCGCCCTCACCGCTGCACGTGGTGCAGGTGACGGCCGTGTCGACCTGGAGTTCCTTGGTGGTGCCGAAGGCGGCCTCCTCCAGGGTGATCTCCAGCCGGATCATGGCGTCCTGGCCGCGGCGGGTGCGCGAGCGCGGGCCGCGCTGGCCGGCCGCGGCGCCGAAGAAGGCGTCCATGATGTCGGAGAAGCCGAATCCGGCCGCCCCCGCGCCGAAGCCGCCCGCGCCCCCGCCGCCCGGCGAGAGCGGGTCACCGCCGAGGTCGTAGACCTGGCGCTTCTGCGGATCGGAGAGCACCTCGTAAGCGGCGTTGATCTCCTTGAACCGCTCCTGCGTCTTCGGGTCCGGGTTGACGTCCGGGTGCAGTTCGCGTGCCAGGCGTCGGAAGGCCTTCTTGATCTCGTCCTGCCCCGCATCCCGTCGGACGCCGAGTACCGCGTAGTAGTCCGTGGCCACCAAATGCTCCGCTTGTTCCGCCTGTAGTAGTGCTGCGACTGGACACCGCCGTCAGAGGTTCCGACGGCGGCCTGTGCTACGACTCGGCCAGGATCTGGCCCACGTACCGCGCCACCGCACGCACCGCCCCCATTGTGCCCGGATAGTCCATCCGGGTCGGACCGATCACACCCAGTTTGGCCACGCTCTCGTCGCCCGAACCGTAACCGACCGACACCACCGAGGTGGAATTCAGCCCCTCGTAGGCGATCTCCCGCCCGATCCGGACCGTCATCGCGGCGTCCGCCGTCTCACCCAGGAGACGGAGCAGGACGACCTGCTCCTCCAGGGCTTCCAGCACCGGCTGGATGGTCAGGGGGAAGTCGTGCCCGAAGCGGGTCAGGTTGGCCGTGCCGGCCAGCATGATCCGCTCCTCGTTCTGCTCGGCGAGCGCTTCGAACAGCGTCGCCAGGACCGTGCTGACGGTCGGGCGGTCCGGCGGCTCGAAACCCGCCGGGAGCTCCTCCAGGAACCCCGGCACGTCCGGCAGCCGCTGGCCGACGGCCCGCGCGTTGATCCGGGCCCGCAGGTCCGCCAGGACCGTCTCGCCGACCGGGCCCGGGCAGTCGACCATCCGCTGCTCGACCCGGCCGGTGTTGGTGATCAGGACCAGCATCACCTTGGTCGGGGCCAGCGCCACCAGCTCGATGTGCCGGACGGTGGACCGCGACAGCGAGGGGTACTGCACCACCGCGACCTGCCGGGTGAGCTGGGCGAGCAGCCGCACCGTCCGCATGACCACGTCGTCCAGGTCGACGGCGCCGTCCAGGAAGTGCCGGATCGCCCGGCGCTCGGGGGCGCTCATCGGCTTGACCTCGGCGAGCTTGTCGACGAACAGGCGGTACCCCTTGTCGGTGGGGATGCGCCCGGCGCTGGTGTGCGGCTGGTGGATGTAGCCCTCCTCCTCCAGCGCCGCCATGTCGTTGCGCACGGTCGCCGGGGAGACTCCGAGGTTGTGCCGCTCCACCAGGGCCTTGGAGCCGACCGGCTCCTCGGTGCCCACGTAGTCCTGGACGATCGCGCGGAGCACGGCGAGCTTGCGGTCGTCCAGCTGGCGAACCTCACCGGCCATGGGGCACACACCTCCGTCTTCGCACGTTGTCCGTTCGTGTCACGCATGCTGCTGCCCGCTCCGGGAGGATCCCGGCTCCGGCACCCGCTTTGGCACTCTGAACCTGCGAGTGCCAAAACCGTACCTGCCAGTGTAAGGCCCGGGCCCAACGGCAGGAACGGCCCGGCCGGAGTGATCCTGCCCGCAGTTCCCGGCGCGGGGGTGGTGCCGCAGGGCCGTCCGGGTGGCAGCATCGAAGACGACGGCGAATGGAGGAGCAAGCAATGTCGAGCTCGGGCCAGCACACCCGTTTCGCGCCCGACCGCGGCCTGACCGGCCGCATGGTCGTGACGATGTTCGTGATCGGGCTGCTGTACGTCGGTTTCACCGGTCTGCTGATCGTGCTGCTGCGCGGCGCCTGGCCACTGATCGTCCTGATCTCCGGCGGGCTGTTCGTGGCCCAGTTCTGGTTCAGCGACAAGATCACCGAACGGGCGATGGGCGCCCACCAGGTGACCCCTGAGCAGTACCCGCAACTGCACGGCACCATCGACCGGCTCTGCGCGCTGGCCGACATGCCCAAACCCCGGGTGGCGGTCGCCGACAACGACATGCCGAACGCCTTCGCCACCGGCCGCAACCCACAGAACGCCGTGGTGTGCGTCACCACCGGCCTGCTGCGCCGGCTGGAGCCCGAGGAACTGGAGGGCGTCCTCGCCCACGAGCTGTCCCACGTCGCCCACCGGGACGTCGCGGTGATGACCATCGCCGGCTTCCTCGGCGTCCTCGCCGGGGCCATGACCCGGATCGCCATGTACGGCGGGTTCATGGGCGGCAACCGCAACAACAACGACCAGAACGCGGCCATCGTCGCCCTGATCATCCCGCTGGTGTCGATGGTCGTCTACGCCATCAGCTTCCTGCTCACCCGGCTCCTGTCCCGCTACCGGGAACTCGCCGCCGACCGCGCCGCCGCCCAGCTCACCGGCCGGCCCAGCGCCCTCGCCTCCGCGCTCACCAAGGTCACCGGCCAGATCGCCGCCATCCCCAGCAAGGACCTGCGCCAGGCGCAGCCCTACAACGCCTTCTACTTCGCCCCCGCGCTGAGCGCCCGGGAGACCGCCTCGCAGCTGTTCTCCACCCACCCGACGCTGGAGAAGCGGCTCGCGGAGCTGGCGAAGATCTCCGAGCAGCTCGGCCGCTGAGGCCCCGGCCCCCTGCGGCCCTCCCGCCCCCCCTCCTGGCTCCTCCCGACTCCCTCCCCCGAAAGGACCGCCGTGGGAATCCTGGACACCCTGTTCGGGCGCACCAAGCCCGTCAAGCCCGACCTCGACCAGCTGTTCGGCGTCCCGTCCGCCGCCCTCACCCTGGAGGCCGCGGCCGGGTTCACCCCCACCGGGCTCGGCTCGGTCTGCTTCGCCGCCGTCGAGGGCGCGGCCTTCGGCCAGGTCGAACAACAGGTGCGGGCGCTGCTCGACGCCGACACCGAGCGCGGCGGCGTCCCGGTCGAGGCCTCCAAGGACGGCTACGGCTACTCCTGGCTGCTCGCCCGGCACACCCCCGAGGAACTGCCGGACCTGGTCAACGACCTGCACGCGGTCAACAGCGAGCTGGAGGCGAACGGCTTCGGGCCGCAGCTGCTCTGCTCGCTGGTCGGCTTCCGCAACCCGGACGGGCAGTCACTGGCCCTGGTCTACCTCTACAAACGCGGCACCTTCTACCCCTTCGCCCCGATGCCCGGCGGCGGGGAGCGGCGCAACAGCCCGCTGGAACTCCAGGTCAACGCGACGCTCGGGAACGACCTGCGGCTGGAGAAGGACCTCAGCCGCTGGTTCCCGGTCTGGGGCGCGCCGGGCCTCTGACGGTCCGTCCGTATAGTCGCTTTCATGCACAGCCGCCAGTACGGACCCGACCTGACCCCGCCGTGGAAGAAGCAGCAGCCCGCCCCGGAGGTGACCGCCGAACGGGACCTGGTGGTGGAGGAGGCCGCCACCGGCTTCTGCGGCGCGGTGGTGCGCTGCGAGAAGACCGCCGAGGGCTTCACCGTCACCCTGGAGGACCGCTTCGGCAAGCTCCGGGTGTTCCCGCTGGTGCCGCGCGGCTTCCTGCTGGAGGGCCGGACAGTCACCCTGGTGCGCCCGGCCGGCCCCGCCCCCTCCCGCACGCCGGGCCGCACCGCCTCCGGCTCGGTCGCCGTCCCCGGCGCCCGGGCCCGGGTCGCCCGCGAGTCGCGGATCTACGTCGAGGGCCGGCACGACGCCGAACTGGTCGAGCGGGTCTGGGGCGACGACCTGCGGATCGAGGGCGTGGTCGTCGAGTACCTGGAGGGCGTGGACGACCTGCCCGCGATCGTCGCCGACTTCGCCCCCGGCCCGGGCCGGCGCCTCGGCGTCCTGGTCGACCACCTGCTCCCCGGCACCAAGGAGCACCGCATCGCCGCCCAGGTCACCGGCGACGCCGTCCTGGTCGTCGGCCACCCCTACATCGACATCTGGCAGGCCGTGAAGCCCGCCTCCGTCGGTATCCCCGGCTGGCCCGCCGTCCCCCGCGGCGAGGAGTGGAAGGAGGGCGTCTGCCGCCGCCTCGGCTGGCCGGTGAACACCCCCGCCGCCTGGAAGCGGATCCTCTCCACGGTGGACAGCTACAAGGACCTGGAGCCGGAACTGTTGGGCAAGGTCGAGGAGTTGATCGACTTCGTGACGATTCCGGAGTGACTGTCAGAGCGTTCCGAACTCACCTGTGTCCAGCGTCACGCCCAGGACGTCGACCCGGATGGGGTCGCCGAACTTGAAGGGCTGCCCGACCGCGTAGTCCGGGACGCCCGACGTGGTAGCGGTGTCGGGTTCGGTGAGCAGCCGACACTCGCCCTTGAAGGGGTTGACGATCAGATAGGCCTTGATGGTCCCGCCCGCGTACATCTCCCGCTTGACGTGGTAGTCGCGATAGACGCTGGTCTTCGACACCACCTCGACGACCATGGTCACCGCAGGCGCCGGGACCAACCGTCCGGGGGCTTCCACCGCGCCCCGCTCGATCACCACCAGATCGGGCTGCGGCTCGCTGGCCTCGTGCGCGAAGGCCAGGTCCTGGGTCTGCAACCGATGCCAGAGAGCCCTCGGGACCTGATCCACGATGCACTCGATGATGAGGTTGTGGACCAGGTCCGGCCCGGCCGTCATCACGATTTCCCCCCTGATGAGCTCGGCCTTGACGCCTTCCGGCACCTCCAGGTTCTCGAAGATCCCGGCCATCCGGTCATCGATGGCGGTCATCGCGCGCTCCCTCCGACGGCTGACGTCCACGCTAGCGAATGTCAGTCCACCAGGTCACGTACGACCGCGTCGGCGAGCAGGCGGCCCTGGAGGGTGAGGACGGCGCGGCCCCCGGCGTACGGCTCGGCGGCGAGGAGGCCGTCGGCGAGGTGGCGGGCGGCGGCGTGGCGGCCGGTGTCGGTGAGGAGGGTGAGCGGGATGCCCTCGGCGAGGCGCAGTTCCAGCAGGATGCGCTCGACCCGGCGGTCCTCCTCGGCGAGCACCTCGCGGCCCAGGGCGGGGGTGCGGCCCTCGGCGAGGGCCTGGGCGTAGGCGGCGGGGTGCTTGGCGTTCCACCAGCGGACGCCGCCGACGTGGCTGTGCGCGCCCGGGCCGGCGCCCCACCAGTCGGCGCCGGTCCAGTACAGCTCGTTGTGGCGGCAGCGGCCCTCGGGGGTGGTGGCCCAGTTGGAGACCTCGTACCAGGTGTAGCCGGCGGCGCTGAGCGCCTGTTCGGCGATGAGGTAGCGGTCGGCGTGCACGTCGTCGTCGATCATCGGCAGTTCGCCGCGCTTGACCCGGGCGGCGAGCTTGGTGCCGTCCTCGACGATCAGGGAGTACGCGGAGACGTGGTCGGGCCCGGCGCCGATGGCGGCGTCCAGGGAGGCGCGCCAGTCGTCGTCGGACTCGCCGGGGGTGCCGTAGATGAGGTCCAGGTTGACGTGGTCGAAGCCGGCGGCGCGGGCCTCGGCGACGCAGGCCTCGGGACGGCCCGGGGTGTGGTGGCGGTCGAGCAGCTTCAGGACGTGCGGGCGGGCGCTCTGCATGCCGAAGGAGATCCGGTTGTAGCCGCCCTCGCGCAGTTCGGCCAGGTAGGCCGGGTCGACGGACTCCGGGTTGGCCTCGGTGGTGACCTCGGCGCCGTCGGCGAGCCCGAACTCCTCGCGCAGCGCGGCGAGCATCTTCACCAGGTCGCGGGCGGGCAGCAGGGTGGGGGTGCCGCCGCCGAGGAAGACGGTCTGCACCGGCAGGTCGACCGGGCCGAGGACCTGGCGGGCCAGCCGGATCTCGGCGACCACGTTGTCCGCGTAGGTCTCCTGGGAGGCGACCGCCCCGGAGGAGCGCAGCTCGGTGGCGGTGTAGGTGTTGAAGTCGCAGTAGCCGCAGCGGCTGGCGCAATAGGGCACGTGCAGGTAGAAGCCGAACGGCCGCTGCCCGAGACCGGTGCGGGCGGATGCGGGCAGGGAACCGTCGGACGGCACCGGTTCGCCGTCGGGGAGTGCGGAGGGCATGACCCCATTGTCCCGTACGGCTCACCCGAACCGGTGAGCCGTACGGGGGCGGGGCCGATCAGGCCTCGTTGGCGCCCGCGTACATCGCGGTGACGGCGTCCGCGTAGGTCCGCTCGACCACCGGGCGCTTGATCTTCAGGCTCGGGGTGAGCTCGCCGTGCTCGATGTCGAGATCGCGCGGCAGCAGGTGGAACTTCTTGATCGTCTGCCAGCGCTGGAGGTCGGCGTTGAGCCGCTTGACGAAGCCCTCGATCAGCTGGTGCACCTGCGGGTCGGCCGTCACCTCAGCGTAGGACTTGCCCTTCAGCCCGTGCTCGGCGGCCCACGGCATGATGACCGCCTCGTCCAGGCCGATCAGCGCGGTGCAGAAGTTGCGGCCGTTGCCGATCACGAGGATGTTGCTGACGAACGGGCAGACCGCCTTGAACCTGCCCTCGACCTCGCTGGGCGCGACGTACTTGCCGCCGGAGGTCTTGAACAGGTCCTTCTTGCGGTCGGTTATCCGCAGGAAGCCGTCGGGGCCGAGCTCGCCGATGTCCTCGGTGTGGAACCAGCCGTCGGCCTCCAGCACCTCGGCGGTCTTCTCGGGCAGGTCGTGGTAGCCGCGCATGACGCCGGGGCCGCGCAGCAGGATCTCGCCGTCCTCGGCGATCCGGACCTCGGTGCCGGGCAGCGGGCGGCCCACGGTGCCGATCCGGATGTCCTCCTCACGGTTGACGCAGGAGCCGGCGCTGGTCTCGCTGAGGCCGTAGCCCTCCAGGATCGGCACGCCGGCGCCGAGGAAGAAGTAGCCGATCTCGGGCGCGAGCGCGGCGCTGCCGGAGACGGCGCCGCGCAGCCGGCCGCCGAAGGCCGCGCGGATCTTGGCGTAGACCAGCTTGTCGGCCAGGCCGTGCTGGAGCCTGAGGCCCAGCGGGGCGGTGCCGGCACCGGTGGCGATCCGGCTCTCCTGGACGGCGCGGGCGTGCTCGCGGGCGACCTTGGCGGCCCACCGGAAGATCTTGTACTTGGCGCCGCCCTCGGCCCGGGCCCGGCCGGCGATGCCGTTGTAGACCTTCTCGAAGATGCGCGGCGCCGAGGCCATCACGGTCGGCCGGATGACCGGCAGGTTGTGGATGATCCGGTCGACCCGGCCGTCCACGGCCATCACGTGGCCGGTGGCGATCTGGCCGGAGATCAGCGTCTTGCCGAACACGTGCGACAGCGGCAGCCACATGAACTGGACGTCGTCGGAGCGCAGCAGCCCGCTGGCCTCCTGGGCCCGGGCCTCGTACGCCCAGCAGTCGTGCACCAGGCGCACGCCCTTGGGGCGGCCGGTGGTGCCGGAGGTGTAGATGAGGGTGGCCAGCTGCTCCTTGTCGAGCGCGGCGACGGTCTTCTCGACCGCGTCCGGGTGCTGCTCCAGGTACTCGGCGCCGCGCTGCTCCAGCTCGGCGAGAGTGAGCACGGTGAGGGCGTTCAGGCCCTCGGCCTCGGGGGTACTGGCCTCTGGGGCGCCCGCCTCGGCGGCGTCACTCCCGGCGGCGTCGGCCTCGGCGGCGTCGAAGAGGATGACGGTCCGCAGCTCGGGCAGCTGTCCGAGCTGGTCGACGGCCTTGGCGAGTTGGGCGGAGTTCTCCGCGAACAGCGCCCTGGAACCGGAGTTGGAGAGGATGAACGCGGTCTCGTCGGCGTTGGTGCTGGGATAGACGGTCGTGGTGGCGGCACCCGCGCACATGTTCCCGAGGTCGGCGATGATCCATTCGAGCCGGGTGGAGGAGGCGAGCGCCACCCGGTCCTCCGGCTGGATGCCGAGCGCCATCAGCCCGGCGGCCACCGCCTTGACCCGGGCCGCGGTCTGCGCCCAGGTCAGCGAGCGCCACTGCTCGGCGCCGGGGGCACTGTCCGCGGCATGCTCGTCGACCGGGGCCGGGTAGCGGTAGGCCTCGGCGTTCGGGGTGGCGGCGACCCGCTCCAGGAAGAGGTGGGCGACGGAGGCGGGACGCCCGGCGACCAAGTCGGCACTGCCGGAGTCGATCAGGGACTGCGCGGAACTCAACGAGGACCTCCGGGGGCGGGTGGCCGTCTGAGGGATGGTTTCGGCGCCCGTGGGGGGCGGTCGCCGGGCCCCCGGTCAACCCGGGCGATACCGGCGAGTAACAAGGGGGTAATCAGCAGCCTAGGGGGAAACCGGTCATTCCGTAAGAGGGCGGGGCCCGGCCGGCACACCGCCGCGCCGCCGGTGCCCGACGACCACTCCGCCCCGCGCCCCGGTGAACCCCTACAACCGGGCCCGCCGTACGGTTCGGCAAAGGACTGGGCAAACCTGCGATCCACAACTCGTGAATCTCCTGTACGAGTCCACCAAAGAACGAGAATCGGGATGCGAATCCACCCGTCGACGACAAGAGTGTGCCAGTGCTGATCAGACTTCTCAGGGCGTACCTGCGCCCGTACTCCCGACCGATCGCGCTGCTCGTGGGGCTCCAACTGGTGTCCACCCTGGCGGCGCTCTACCTGCCGACGCTCAACGCCGACATCATCGACGACGGCGTGGTCAAGGGCGACACCGGCTACATCCTGCAAGTGGGCGGGGTGATGATCGGCATCACCCTGGTCCAGGCGCTCTGCTCGATCGGCGCCGTCTACTACGGATCCCGCACCGCCATGGCCTTCGGCCGGGACGTCCGCGCCGCCGTCTTCGACCGGGTGCAGAGCTTCTCCGCCCGCGAGGTCGGCCAGTTCGGCGCCCCCTCGCTGATCACCCGCACCACCAACGACGTCCAACAGGTCCAGATGCTGGCCCTGATGAGCTTCACGCTCATGGTGGCCGCCCCGATCATGTGCGTCGGCGGCATCATCATGGCCCTCAACCAGGACGTGCCGCTGTCCGGCCTGCTGCTCGCGGTCATCCCGCTGCTCGGCGCCGTCGTCCTCCTCCTGGTCCGCTCGCTGCGCCCCAAGTTCCGCAGCATGCAGACCCGGATCGACACCGTGAACCGGGTCCTGCGCGAGCAGATCACCGGCATCCGGGTCATCCGCGCCTTCGTCAAGGACGACCACGAGCAGGCCCGCTTCGCCAAGGCCAACGGGGACCTCACCGACACCGCCCTCCAGGTCGGCCGGCTGATGTCGTTCATGTTCCCGGCCGTGATGCTGGTCGTGAACGTCTCCAGCGTCGCCGTGCTCTGGTTCGGCGCCCACCGGATCGACAACGGCGGCATGCAGATCGGCGCGCTCACCGCCTTCCTCTCCTACCTGATGCAGATCCTGATGAGCGTCATGATGGCCACCTTCATGTTCATGATGGTGCCGCGCGCCGAGGTCTGCGCCGAGCGCATCGAGGAGGTCCTCGGCACCTCCTCCAGCGTCGTCCCGCCCGCCGCGCCGATCACCGAGGTGCTGCGCCGCGGCAACCTGGAACTGCGCGACGTCGACTTCCGCTACCCCGGCGCCGAGGCCTCGGTGCTGCGCGGCATCGCCATCACCGCCCGCCCCGGCGAGACCACCGCCGTCATCGGCTCCACCGGCAGCGGCAAGTCCACCCTGCTCGGACTCGTACCCCGACTGTTCGACGCCACCTCCGGCCAGGTCCTGCTCGACGGCGTCGACGTGCGCGAACTCGCCCCCGAGACGATCGCCGAGAGCGTCGGCCTCGTCCCGCAGAAGCCCTACCTGTTCTCCGGCACCGTCGCCAGCAACCTCCGCTACGGCCGGCCCGACGCCACCGACGAGGAACTCTGGCACGCCCTGGAGATCGCCCAGGCCAAGGACTTCGTCGAGGAACTGGCCGAAGGCCTGGACGCCCCGATCGCCCAGGGCGGCGGCAACGTCTCCGGCGGCCAGCGCCAACGCCTGGCCATCGCCCGGGCCCTGGTCCGCCAGCCCGACGTCTACCTGTTCGACGACTCCTTCTCGGCACTCGACTACGCCACCGACGCCAGGCTGCGCAAGGCCCTCGCCCGCGAGACCTCCGACGCCACCGTGCTGATCGTCGCCCAGCGCGTCTCCACCATCCGCGACGCCGACCGGATCATCGTCCTCGACGAAGGCGCGGTCGTCGGCACCGGCACCCACCACGAACTGATGGCCGACAACCCGACGTACCGGGAGATCGTGCTCTCCCAGCTCACCGAGCAGGAGGCGGCGTGACCACCCCCGGCAAGCCCGACGCGGACACCAGGACCGCGGACACCGCGACAGCGGACCCCGAGGCCGCGGACACCAGAACCGCGGACCCCGAGACCACGGACACCACACAGCCCGACCCGGACACCAAGGCCGCGGACCCCGCCGACGAACTGCCCAGCGACTCGCAGGCCGCCGCCGCCCGCCGCGGCCCCGCCGGACCGGGCCGCTTCATGGGCGGCCAGGGCACCGAGAAGTCCATGGACTTCAAGGGCTCCGGCAAGCGACTGCTCGCCCTGCTGCGCCCCGAACGCAACCTGATCTCCGGCGTGCTGGCCCTCGGCGTGCTCAGCATCGGCTGCGCCGTCACCGGCCCCAAGGTCCTCGGCAACGCCACCGACCTGATCTTCGCCGGCGTCGTCGGCGCCCGCTTCGAACCCGGCACCTCCAAGGCGCAGATCGTCGAGGGGCTGCGCGCCCACGGCGAGGGCGGCGTCGCCGGCCTGCTCTCCTCGGTGGACTTCACCCCCGGCCAGGGCATGGACTTCGGCGCCATCGGCACCGTCCTGCTCTGGGTGCTGGTCATCTACCTCGCCTCCGCCCTGTTCGGCATCGTCCAGGGCCGGCTGGCCACCACGGCGATCCAGCGGGCCGGCTACCGGCTGCGCCAGGACGTCGAGGCCAAAATCGCCCGACTGCCGCTCAGCTACTTCGACAAGCAGCCGCGCGGCGAGGTGCTCAGCCGGGTCACCAACGACATCGACAACATCAGCCAGTCCATGCAGCAGACCATGGGACAGGTCGTCAACTCGCTGCTCACCGTGGTCGGCGTGCTGGCCATGATGTTCTGGATCTCCCCGCTGCTGGCGACGATCGCCCTGGTCTCGGTGCCGCTGTCGGTGGCCGTCGCCGCCAAGGTCGGCAAGCGGGCACAGCCCCAGTTCGTCCAGCAGTGGAAGTCCACCGGCCAACTCAACGCGCACATCGAGGAGATGTACACCGGCCACACCCTGGTCAAGGTGTTCGGCCGCCAGCGCGAGTCCGCCGAGACCTTCCGCGAGCACAACGAGGCGCTGTACACCTCCAGCTTCCGGGCGCAGTTCATCTCCGGGATCATCCAGCCCGCGATGATGCTGATCGGCAACCTGCAGTACGTGCTCGTCGCGGTCGTCGGCGGCCTGCGGGTGGCCAGCGGCGCGCTGTCCATCGGCGACGTGCAGGCGTTCATCCAGTACTCGCGGCAGTTCAGCCAGCCGCTCACCCAGGTCGCCAGCATGGCCAACCTGGTGCAGTCCGGGGTCGCCTCCGCCGAACGCGTCTTCGAACTGCTGGACGCCCCCGAGCAGACCCCCGACCCCGCCGTGTCCGAGCGGCCCGACACCATCCACGGCCGGGTCGCCTTCCAGGACGTGTCCTTCCGCTACGACCCCGAGAAGCCGCTCATCGAGGACCTCTCGCTCAAGGTCGAACCCGGCCAGACCGTCGCCATCGTCGGCCCCACCGGCGCCGGCAAGACCACCCTGGTCAACCTCCTGATGCGGTTCTACGAGGTCAGCTCCGGGCGGATCACCCTCGACGGGGTCGACGTCTCCGCGATGTCCCGCGAGGAACTGCGCTCCGGCATCGGCATGGTGCTCCAGGACACCTGGCTGTTCGGCGGCACCATCGCCGACAACATCGCCTACGGCGCCCAGGGAGCCACCCGCGAGCAGGTCGTCGAGGCCGCCAAGGCCGCCCACGTCGACCGCTTCGTGCGCACCCTGCCGGACGGCTACGACACCGTCATCGACGACGACGGCGCCGGGGTCAGCGCGGGCGAGAAGCAGCTGATCACCATCGCCCGGGCGTTCCTCGCCCAGCCGTCGATCCTCGTCCTGGACGAGGCGACCAGCTCCGTCGACACCCGCACCGAGGTGCTGATCCAGCGGGCCATGGCCCGGCTGCGCACCGGCCGCACCAGCTTCGTGATCGCGCACCGGCTCTCCACCATCCGGGACGCCGACGTGATCCTGGTGATGGAGAACGGCTCGATCGTCGAACAGGGCTCGCACGACGAGCTGATCGCCGCGCACGGCGCCTACGCGCGGCTGTACCAGGCGCAGTTCGCGGAGGCCGTGGCCGAGGTGGACTGACCGTCGCACACCGCCGGTGCCGAGCCGGGGCGGGCCCGAACCGCCCCGGCTCCTCGTCCGCGGCGCGCTGCGGCGGGGGAAGCTACGGCGGCCCGCTCCGGCGGGGAAGCTGCGGCGGCCCGCTCCGGTGGAGAGAACGAGGAGGGGCCCGGGCGGTTGCCCGGGCCCCTCTCACGCGCCTGTGGTTACTTCTTTTCCTTCGGCGCCTCGGCGTCGGTCGACAGCGCGGCGATGAAGGCCTCCTGCGGGACCTCCACGCGGCCGACCATCTTCATCCGCTTCTTGCCTTCCTTCTGCTTCTCCAGCAGCTTGCGCTTGCGCGAGATGTCACCGCCGTAGCACTTGGCGAGGACGTCCTTGCGGATCGCGCGGACCGTCTCACGGGCGATCACCCGGGAGCCGATGGCCGCCTGGATCGGCACCTCGAACTGCTGGCGCGGGATCAGCTTCTGCAGCTTGCCCGCCATCATCACGCCGTAGCCGTAGGCCTTGTCCTTGTGCACGATCGCGGAGAAGGCGTCCACCGCGTCGCCGTGCAGCAGGATGTCGACCTTCACCAGCTGGGCGGACTGCTCGCCGATGGGCTCGTAGTCGAGCGAGGCGTAGCCGCGGGTCTTGGACTTCAGCTGGTCGAAGAAGTCGAAGACGATCTCGGCGAGCGGCAGGGTGTAGCGCAGCTCGACCCGGTCCTCGGACAGGTAGTCCATGCCTTGCAGGTTGCCGCGGCGGGACTGGCAGAGCTCCATGATCGCGCCGACGAACTCGTTGGGCGCCAGGATGGTGCCGCGCACGACCGGCTCGTACACCTCGGCAAGCTTGCCGGTCGGGAACTCGCTCGGGTTGGTGACGATGTGCTCGGTGCCGTCCTCCATGACCACCCGGTAGACCACGTTCGGGGCGGTGGAGATCAGGTCGAGGTTGAACTCGCGCTCCAGGCGCTCCCGGATGATCTCCAGGTGCAGCAGGCCGAGGAAGCCGCAGCGGTAGCCGAAGCCGAGCGCGACCGAGGTCTCCGGCTCGTACACCAGCGCGGCGTCGTTCAGCCGCAGCTTGTCCAGGGCGTCGCGCAGCAGCGGGTAGTCCGAGCCGTCCAGCGGGTACAGGCCGGAGAACACCATCGGGCGCGGCTCCTTGTAGCCGCCCAGCGCCACGGTCGCACCCTTGTGCATCGAGGTGATGGTGTCACCGACCTTGGACTGCCGGACGTCCTTCACACCGGTGATGATGTAGCCCACCTCGCCGACACCCAGGCCGTCGGCGACCTTCGGCTCGGGCGAGATGACGCCGATCTCCAGCAGCTCGTGGGTGGCGCCGGTGGACATCATCGCGATCCGCTCGCGCTTGGTGAGCTGCCCGTCCACGACACGCACGTAGGTGACCACGCCGCGGTAGGAGTCGTACACCGAGTCGAAGATCATCGCGCGGGCCGGGGCGTCCTTGACGCCGACCGGGGCCGGGATGGTGTTGACGATGTGGTCCAGCAGGTCCTCGACGCCGAGGCCGGTCTTGGCGCTGACCTGCAGCACGTCCGAGGGGTCGCAGCCGATGATGTGCGCGATCTCCGCCGCGTACTTCTCCGGCTGGGCGGCCGGCAGGTCGATCTTGTTCAGCACCGGGACGATCGTGAGGTCGTTCTCCAGCGCCAGGTACAGGTTGGCGAGGGTCTGCGCCTCGATGCCCTGGGCCGCGTCGACCACCAGGACGGTGCCCTCGCAGGCCGCGAGGGAGCGGGACACCTCGTACGTGAAGTCCACGTGGCCGGGGGTGTCGATCATGTTGAGGATGTGCGTCGTCCCGGCACTCGGACCGGTCTTCGGCGCCCACGGGAGGCGGACCGCCTGCGACTTGATGGTGATGCCGCGCTCGCGCTCGATGTCCATGCGGTCGAGGTACTGGGCGCGCATCTGCCGCGGGTCGACGACGCCCGTGATCTGCAGCATCCGGTCTGCGAGCGTCGACTTGCCGTGGTCGATGTGGGCGATGATGCAGAAGTTGCGGATCAGCGCCGGGTCGGTACGGCTGGGCTCTGGCACATTGCTGGGGGTCGCGGGCACCTTGGTCCGATTCTCCGTTGGTCCGGGGCCGGGGGTGTCCTGGTCATCGCTGACCGGTTTTCCCGGGGACCGGACAGTCTCGTCCGATCGAAATAGTTCCTCCCATCCTCCCACGACCACGGCGCGGACCGCCGTTCGGTCCGCCCGGACCTTCTCCGGGCCCGCGCCAGGCGGCAGGATGGCACCCCGTGATCCTCGAAAGCGCCCTGCTCGACGTCCTGCCCGGCCAGGAGGACGAATTCCTCACCGCCTTCGCCGAGGCCCGGCCCCTGATCGCCGTCCAGCAGGGCTTCCGCTCCCTGCAGCTGCGGCGCTGCCTCGACGAGGGGCGCGGCTCGCGATTCCTCCTCCAGGTGGAATGGGAGACGCTCGCGGACCACACCGAGGGCTTCCGCGGCTCAGCCGAGTACCGGCAGTGGCGGGAGCTGCTGCACCGCTTCTACCGGCCGTTCCCGGAGGTCGAGCACTACGGGGAGCCGGTGCTCAGCGCGTAGGCGGCCCACTACCGCGTAGGCGACCCGCCGTGGGGCCGGGCTCCCGGTTTGGGGCGGGTGGCGGGCCCCTGGTAGCGTGGGCTGCTGCACCTGGCCCCGGCATGCCCTCTCAGCTGCCCGGCGGCCGCGCGGTGCAGCCCGTTCAATCCTTTTAGACAAGACTGAGGCTCCTTCGTGGCGAACATCAAGTCCCAGATCAAGCGCAACAAGACCAACGAGAAGGCGCGCCTGCGCAACAAGGCCGTCAAGTCCTCGCTGAAGACCGCCCTGCGCAAGGCCCGTGAGGCCGCTGCCGCCGGCGAGACCGAGAAGGCCACCGTGCTGGCCCGCGCCGCCTCCAAGGCGCTGGACAAGGCCGTGAGCAAGGGCGTCATCCACGCCAACCAGGCCGCCAACAAGAAGTCGGCCATCACCAAGCGCGTCAACACGGCCGCCCAGGCCTGACACGCCGGGGGCCTCGGCCCCCACCGCCTCGGGACGGACCCGGCCCTCTACCCGGACCCCTGAGGCGCGCGAGACTCGCACCGCACGCGGCCTGCGTTCGCCACGCGGGTGCGGTGTACGAAGCAGTACGACAGGCGCCGTAGTCGGCCTCTCTCCAGAGGCCCACTGCGGCGCCTGTCGCGTTCCGCGGCCCGACCGCTGTCGTCGGTCACGCGTGTCTGGGGCTCGGGGGTTCCGGGGCTCCGGCGGCGCTGCGGGCCGGCGCCTGGGGGACCGTCCGCTCGATGGGCACGTAGGCGGTGGCACGTAGGCGGTGGCAGGTGGGTCGGCAGGTAGCCGGGTAGCCGGGTCCGGCTCGTCCCGGGTTCGGTCCGGTGGCCGCGCCGCCGTCAGTACGCCGGGCGGGACCCGGCCCGGGCCGCCCGGGCGACGGCCACCACCGCGCGCTCCAGCGCGAAGGCCGGATCGTCCGAGCCGCCCTTGACGGCGGCGTCGGCCTGGGCGATCGCGGTCAGCGCGGCGGCCACCCCGTCGCCCGTCCAACCGCGCATCTGCTGGCGCACCCGATCGACCTTCCACGGCGGCATGCCCAACTCGCGGGCCAGGTCCGCCGGACGCATGTTCCGCCCGGTGGTCGCCAGCCGCCCGATGCTGCGCACGCCGGAGGCCAGTGCGTAGGTGATGCCGGTCGGCGGCTGGCCCACCGCCAACGCCCAGCGCAGCCGCTCCAGCGCCTCCGCAGCCCGGCCGGTGACCGCCAGATCGGCCACCTCGAAGCCCGTCGCCTCGGCCCGGCCGCTGTAGTAGCGGGCCACCATCGTCTCGTCGATCGCGCCCTCGACGTCCGAGGTCAGCTGGCTGCACGCGGCCGCCAGCTCGCGCAGGTCGCTGCCGAGCGAGTCCAGCAGGGCCTGGCAGGCCTCCGGCGTGGCCGAGCGGCCCAGCGTACGGAACTCACCCCGGACGAAGGCCAGCCGCTCGCTCGCCTTCGTCAGCTTCGCGCACGCCACCTCGCGACCGCCCGCCTTGCGCCCGGCGTCCAGCAGGCCCTTGCCCTTGGCCCCGCCCGCATGCGCCAGCACCATGATCACTTCTTCGGCCGGCGCCTCGATGTACGCCTTGACCTCCTTCACCGAGTCGGCGGAGAGGTCCTGCGCGGCCCGCACCACAATCACCTTGCGCTCGGAGAACAGCGACGGCGTGGTCAGCTCGGCCAGGCTGCCCGGCTGCAGGCCGCCGGGCGGCAGATCCCGCACGTCGGTGTCCGGGTCCGCCGCCTTCGCCGCCGCCACCACCTGGGCGACCGCGCGGTCCAGCAGCAGCTCCTCCTGGCCGACCGCGAGGGTCAGCGGGGCGAGCAGGTCGTCGGGTGCACTCTTCCTGGCCATCGCCTACCAGCATCCCACGGGGCGCGGACACTCCCGCCCGGGGCGACCCCGGCCCCCGGCCCCGCCCGGCCCCGCCCGGCCCCGCCTCTCCGGCCCGGCCCGACCTGCCCGACCCGGCCTGTCTGACCCGACCTGCCCGATCGCGCCGGTCACCCGACCTGGAGAATGGTCCGGTGACCGAGAACCACACCACCGACCTGCCGGACGTCAACGACCCGCACGCCCGGCAACTGCTCGTCCTGCCCGACCGCGACGCCGCCGAGGACGCCTCCGAGGAGCTCAGCGCCGCCCACCCCGACCTCGGCGAGCTCGACCTCGTCCGGGACGCCCTGGCCGGCGAGGACGACGCCGAGGACGCCCAGTGGCTGGTCGTCGTCGAGCCCCCGGAGGACGGCTGGACCCCGGCCCTGCTGCGCGCCCTCGACGCCCTCGCCGTCGAGCACGAGGGCTGGCGCGAGGAAGGCTGACCCGGCCGGCCCTGCCACCAGCTCGCGTTCGACGGTCGAGCGCGACGCACCACCGCAGGTGCCCGTACTTCGGCGCGCTCCGGGTGGGGCCCGGAGCGTGCCGCAATCGTTCTCCGGGCCCCGCCCCGCCCCCCGCCCCCTCCCTCCTCCCCACCCCAACCCCTTTCCCTTCCCCACCTGATGGTTGGGAGGAGAGGAGGCGGGGTCAGCCGGGCGGGGCTCGCGGGGTGTGCGAGCCCCGCCCGGTACGGGAGGCGGGCGCTCCGTCCGCAGCGTGCGAGCGGGGCTTGCGCGCCTCGTGCGCCGCCTGCGGGTGCACGGACACCCCGAGGACGGCCGGCGAGCCGCCCGTCACCGCGATGTCGCCCACCCGATCGGTGCGCAGCACGCTCGCACCCAGCGCGCGCAGCCGGTCCACCGTCCGCACGGACGGATGCCCGTACGCGTTTCCCTCGCCGCACGAGATCAATGCCAGCCGGGGACGCAACGCACCGGTCAAAGCCCAGTCCTGATGCGCCGATCCGTGGTGCGCCACCTTCAGGACGTCCACCCGCCCCAACCGGCCCAGCAGCGCCGACTGGGCAGGCGGTTCGAGGTCCCCGAGCAACGCCATCCGCAGTCCGCCCGCCACCGACACCACCAGCGCGACGCTCGCGTTGTTCGCCCCCGGGGCCTCGACAGCCGCCCCGGCGTCGGGCCAGACCACCTCCCAGGACAACCCCGCTCCCACCGAGCGCCGTTCACCGCGCCCCGCGCGCAGCAGCGGGACTCCGGCACCGACCGCCCAGCCCGCCACCCGGGCCGCCTCACCCGGTGGATCATCCAGGGTCGTGCCCTCGATCGCTCCGACCCGGCGGCCCCGGACCACCCCCGGCACACCCTCGACGTGATCGGCGTGGAAGTGCGTCACCACCAACAGCGGCACTTCCGTGACACCCAGATCCCGCAGGCACCTGTCGGCGGCGTTCGGATCCGGCCCCGCATCGACCACCACCGCGCTGTCCGGTGCACCGGCCGCGAGCACCAGCATGTCCCCTTGGCCCACGTCGCACATCACCATCCGCCACCCCGGCGGCGGCCAGCCGGTCGCGATCCGGGTGAGCTGCGGTGGCCGCAGCAGCACGGCCAGCAGGACCACGAGCAGCACCCCCGTCACCAGCGCCCGCACCCACCGCCGCCGGGCGCGGACGGGCTTGCCGGACGGCGCTCGCCGTGGCAGCAGGAGTGGCATCACCCAGCAGGCCGCCAGGGTGGCCAGCGCGACCGTCGCCGTCCCGAACCACCCGCCCGGCCAGGAGAGTTGGCCGCCCGGAAGTTCGGCGCCGCGCCGCGCCACCAGGGCGAGCCAGCCGACCGGCACTCCGGCCGGCTCCGCGAGGAGGCGGGCCAGGTCCGGGAGGAGCGGCTGCAGCACGAGCACCCCGAAGCCGAGCAGGGTCGCCGGGGCCACCGCCAGTTCGGCCAGCAGGTTGCACGGGATCGCGACCAGGCTGACGTGCCCGGACAGCACCACCGTCACCGGCGCGCACAGGGCCTGGGCGGCGGCCGTCGCCGCCAGGGCACCCGCCAGGTGGTGCGGCCAGCGCCGGGACCGCAGCGCCTCGGCCCAGTGCGGCCCGAGGACGAGCAGCCCGGCCGTGGCGAGCACCGAGAGCAGGAATCCGAAGGAACGCGCCAGGAACGGGTCGAGCAGAACGAGCACCAGGACCGCCCCGGCGAGCGCGGGCACCGCCTGCCGGGGCCGGCCGGTGGCCAGCGCGAGCATGCCGATCAGCCCCGTCCCGGCCGCGCGCAACACGCTGGGCTCCGGCCGGCAGACGGCGACGAAGGCCAGCGTCAGCGCCGTCCCGAGCAGCGCGCTGGTGTGCAGCGAGAGCCCCAGCAGCGCGGCCAGCCCGCGCCGTTCCGGGGTGCCGGCCTGCCCCGGGGCGCCCAGCAGCGCGCCGAGGACGATCGCCAGGTTGGCCCCGCTCACCGCCACCAGGTGCACCAGGTCGGTGGCCCGGAAGGCGTCCTCAAGGTCGTCGGGCAGTCGCGAGGTGTCCCCCACGACCAGGCCCGGGAGCAGCCCGCGCGCGTCCGGCGGGAGCCCGTCGCTGGCCGTGCGCAGACCGGCACGCAGCCGCCCGGCGATCCGCTGCGGCAGGTTCGGCGGCGCGAGGCGGCGGGGCGGGCTGTGGACGACCAGCAGCGCCGCGCACTCGGTGTCGTAGCCGTCTCCCGCGGGCCGCACCTCGGCCTCCACCACCAGCCGCTCCGACGGGAGCAGCCCCTGCCAGGGCCCGGATTCCGCGCCCCGGACCATGACGGTCACCGGGGTTCGCGTCCGGGTACTGCGCCCGTCCGGCAGGAGCGTGACCCGGTCGGCCACCGCGTCGACGGTGAGGAGGGTCTGCCCGCCGGTGGTCCCGCCCCGGGCCGCGTGGGACTTCGGGTCCCCCGCGACGGTCAGCTCCGCCTCCACCACCCGAGCGGGCTCGCCCGGGGATCGCGGCGGGGCGTGCTCGGCCGCTCGGACGAGCTCCGACAGCGGCCCCCGGTGCAGATCGGCGGTGTGCAGCGGGGTGGCCACCGCGGCGGCGGCTCCGGTGAGCAGGACGGCGGCCAAGGTCACCGCCGCTGCGCGTCGGCGTAGGAGCGCAGGCCTGACCAGCAGCAGGACGGCCACCAGTGCGGCGGCACCCGCCAGGCCGAAGGCGAGGACGTCGTACCCCGGCTCCAGGCCGAGGAGCGCGGCCGTCACCACCCAGGCCGAGACGGCGGGAAGCAGCAGCCGGAAGTCGGCCCCGGTGGAGCGGTTCGGCAGGTTCGGTTCGGTGGTGGCGGGCACGGCGGTACCTCCCTTCGGCGGGTGGCGGCGACGGACGAACGACGACGAGCGACGACGGACGACGACGGACGGGCGGGAGAACTGGCGGGCAAGGGGACGGACGGGGAGGTCAGAGGGTCAGCAGCGGACGGAGTTCCGCGAACGTGCGCGCCCCGATACCGCTGACCTGCCGGAGCTGGTCGAGCGTGCGGAACGAGCCGTGCGACGTGCGGTAGGCGAGGATGCGCTGGGCGAGGGTCGGGCCGACGCCGGGGAGGGTGTCCAGCTGTTCGAGGCCGGCGCGGTTGAGGCTGACGGGCGGTCTGGGCGTGCCGGCCGCCGGCGGTCCGTTGCCGGCTCCGGCGCCCGGGGCGGAGGTCTGAGCCGGCTCGCCGACCAGGATCTGTTCACCGTCCGTCAGGACCCGGGCCAGGTTGAGGCTTCGGGTGTCCGTCTCCGGCAGCGGACCGCCCGCCGCCCGTAGGGCGTCGGCCACCCGCGAGCCGCCCGGCAGGGTGTGCAGGCCGGCGAGGTGAACCCGCCCGCCGATGTCGACCACGACGACCGCCCCGCCCCCGGGGCCGACGGGATCGGCCGCCGAGACCGCGGCCGGGCCCGGGCCCAAGGCCGGAGTCGGCACGGACGCGGATGCCGCCCCCGCCACCCCCTCCGCCCCCGGTGAGACCGGTGAGACCGGGGCGGACGCCAACGCCGGCACGGCCACCGCCCGCGGTCTGGCCAGCCAGAAGTGCTGCACGGCGTAGCCGACCGCGAACAGCAGCAGGACGGCCAACCCGGCCACCGCCCGCCGGTCGAGTGCCATCGCCGAGCCGAATCGAAGGCCCGACCCGGCCCCCGGCCCCGGCGGATCCACGTCACCGCCCGCCCTGCCCGGCTCCAACGGCACAGGCGGCGCGGGCCCCGCCGACGGAGGCCGCTCCCCCGCCCCGGACGGAACCGCACCCGGAGGCGGCCCGGTCGACGCGAGCGCGCCCATCGCGGCACCGGAGCCCACCTGCCCGCCCGCCCCGACCCCGGCACCGGCCCCGGCACCGGCCCCGCCCCCGGCCTCTGCTCCCGCCCCATCGCCCACGACGGCGCCGCCGCCGGTCGGCAGCAGCGCCGCCATCCGCAGCCGGACGGTCTCGTTGATCTCGTGGCGCTTCGCCGCGCCCAGGCCCATGGTCGTCATGCCGAGGACGGTAGGAGTCCTCGGCAGAGTGCGCAGAAATTACCGAACCCCTGTGGATAACTCAGGGGTTGTGGACAAAACAGATCACTCACACGAGTGATCAGCGCCACGAGGAGTTGACCAGAGCCCGCGACGCGGCACGCCCGGCCCGCTCAGCGCGGCGCGACGACCACCGCGAGCAACCCCGGCCCGACGTGCGCGCCGATCACCGCCCCCACCTCGCCCACGTACAGCTCCCGCAGCCCCGGCACCCGGGCCCGCAGCCGCTCCGCAAGCGGCTCGGCCCGTTCCTCGGCCGCCAGGTGGTGCACGGTGATGTCGACCTCCCCGCCCCCCGACCGCTCGACCGCGATCTCCTCCAAGCGCGCGATCGCCCGCGACGCGGTGCGCACCTTCTCCAGCGGTTCGATCCGCCCCCCGTCCAGGTGCAGCAGCGGCTTGACCGCCAGCGCCGACCCGAGCAGCGCCCGCGCCGCCCCGATCCGGCCGCCCCTGCGCAGGTGTTCCAGGGTGTCGACGTAGAAGAACCCGCTGGTCACGGCCGCCCGCCGGGTGGCGGCCTCGGCCGCCTCCGCCAGGTCCCGCCCGGCCGCGATCGCCTCGGCCGCCGCCAGCACCGCGTATCCGAGGGCCATGCCGACCAGTCGGCTGTCCACCACCCGCACGGGTACCGGCGCCTCGGCGGCCGCCAGCCGGGCGGCCTCCACCGTGCCGGACAGCTCGCCGGAGATGTGCACCGAGACGATGCCCTTCGCCCCGGCCTCGGCGGCGGCCCGATAGGCGGCGGCGAAGGCCTCGGGGTTCGGTCGGGAGGTCGTCACCCGCTGCTTGTCGCGCAGCGCCTCGGCGACGTCCTTGGGGGAGATCTCGACGCCTTCGCACAGGACCGCGTCACCGACCGCGACGCTCAGCGGGACCACCGTGATCCCGTACCGGTCGAGGGTCTCCTGCGGCAGGTAGGCCGTGGAGTCGGTGACAAGTGCGAGGTCAGAGGGCATGAGGCGGAGATTACTCCCCGTTCGTCCGGGAGGACAGCGCCCGGGTGCGAGCCCCGAAAGGCCCCGAGGACGCCGCCGGAGCAAGCACGCAGCACCCGCCGAAGCACCGCCGCAGCACCCGGCGCGGGGTGCTCAGCTCAGGCTCGGCTCGGCTCAGCTCAGCTCAGCCTGCCGTGGGCCCCGCCGACGGCTTCCGCAGCCGCTGGGCCAGCTTGGCCAGCGGGTCGGCGAGTCCGAGGAGCTCCTCGGCGCTCGGACGGCCCTTCCCGTCCGTCAGCCCGGCCCGCACAGCACCCCCGGAGCCCGCCCCCGAACCCGAGCCCGAGCCCGAGCCCGAGGACGCGGACGCGGACGACGCAGAGGAAGCAGCGGAGCCGGAGGCGGACGCGGACGACGACTCCCCCGAGGTGTCCCAGTGCCGCAGCGCCCCCGCCTCGCTCTCGCACTCCTGGCTGAGCCGGCTCAGCTCGTCGTCCGCGAACCGGTGCATCCGGTCCTGCGCGGCCCAGCGCATGGTCTCCGCGGAGTGGGTGATCCGTTCGGCGCGCTCGCGCAGCTCCGGCAGCTTGGCCGCGATCCGCGCGGTGTCCGGCTCCCGCTCCAGCATCCGCAGTTCGCCGTCGAGTTCGGCGGCGTGTGCGTCGAGCCTGCCGAGCAGGGCGAGGGACTCGCCGAGCTGGCCGTCCTGGGGGAGGCCGCTCTCCAGCACCTGCCGGGTGCCGTCGAGCGAGGTGCGCAGGCCGAGCCGGACGGCGGCGATCTGGCCGGGCGGTCCGACCTTGGTGAAGGTCTTCGCCTTGAGGGTGGCGTTCTCCACGGCGCGCCGGGCGTTGGCCTCGTGCCGCCCGATCTTCGTGGCGACGGCCTTCGCCGCCTTGACCGTGCCGACCACGGCCAGGACGAACGCCGCGATCCCGAAGAGCAGGACCAGGCCGATCATCACGCCGAACACGTCCATCGCGAGCCACCTTCCGCCACCGTTTCGGCCCCCACCGGACCCAACGCGGGCCGTACTGCCGAGGGTTCCACGGTAGCCGCCGGATCGGGCCCGGGGCGGACGGAACGGGCCCGGGCGGCGGAGATCAGGGACAGATCGGGGATCTCCCCGAGGGTTCGAGGGTCCTCCCAGGGCCCCGGGCACGAGCAAAGGGCGGGCGTCCCGAAGGACACCCGCCCCAGCAGCCTCAGCCGACCGACTACCAGCCGACCGACATCGGCCGCGCGACCTCAACCTCAGCCGACCGACCTAAGCCTCAGCCTCTCCAGCCTCAGCCCGTGACGATGTTCACCAGCTTCGGCGCCCGCGCGATCACCTTGCGCACCGGCGCCTCGCCGATCGCCGCGACGACGGCCGGGTCGGCCAGCGCCAGCGCCTCCAGCTCGGCGTCCGAGATCGTCGGCGCGACCTCCAGCCGGGCCTTCACCTTGCCCTTGAGCTGCACCACGCAGGTCACCGTCTCGTCCACCACGTACGCCGGGTCGGCGACCGGGTAGTCGGTGTGCGCCAGCGACTCGTCGTGGCCCAGCCGGCGCCACAGCTCCTCGGCGATGTGCGGGGCCAGCGGCGCGACGATCAGGACCAGCTGCTCGGCCACGGCGCGCGGCGTGGAGCCGCGCTTGACCAGGTAGTTGTTCAGCTCGATCGCCTTGGCGACGGCCGTGTTGAACCGCAGCCCGGCCATGTCGCCGCGGATGCCGTCGATCGCCTTGTGCAGGGCACGCAGCGTCGCCTCGTCCGGCTCCTCCTCGGTGACGACCAGGTCGCCGGTGGCCTCCGAGACGACGTTGCGCCACAGCCGCTGCAGGAAGCGGTACGAGCCGACGACGGCGCGGGTGTCCCAGGGGCGGGAGACGTCCAGCGGGCCCATGGACATCTCGTACAGGCGCAGCGTGTCGGCGCCGTACTCGTCGGCGATCTCGTCGGGGGCGACGGCGTTCTTCAGGGACTTGCCCATCTTGCCGGCCTCGCGCTTGACGGCCTCGCCCTGCCAGAAGTACTGGCCGTCGCGCTCCTCGATCTCGGCGGCGGGCACCGGGAAGCCGCGCTCGTCGCGGTAGACGTCGGCGGTGATCATGCCCTGGTTGAACAGCTTGTGGAACGGCTCGACGGACGAGACGTGGCCCAGGTCGTGCAGCACCTTGTGCCAGAAGCGCGCGTACAGCAGGTGCAGCACGGCGTGCTCGGCACCGCCGACATACAGGTCGGCGCCGCCGGCCGGCTTGGTGGCCGTGGGGCCGAGCCAGTACTTCTCGTTGGCCGGGTCGACGACCGCCGAGGAGTTCGACGGGTCGACGTAGCGCAGCTCGTACCAGCACGAACCCGCCCAGTTGGGCATGGTGTTGGTCTCGCGCCGGTAGGTGCGGACGCCGTCGCCCAGGTCCAGTTCGACGTTGACCCAGGCCTCGTTGCGCGACAGCGGGGTCTTGGGCGAGGAGGTGGCGTCGTACGGGTCGTAGGTGTGCGGCGAGTAGTCCTCGACCTCGGGGACCTCGACCGGCAGCATCGACTCGGGCAGCGCGTGCATGACGCCGTCCTCGTCGTAGACGATCGGGAAGGGCTCGCCCCAGTACCGCTGGCGGCTGAACAGCCAGTCCCGCAGGCGGTAGTTGACGGTGCCCTCGCCGATGCCGCGCTCGGCCAGCCAGGCGGTGACGGCGGCCTTGGCGTCGACGACGCCCAGCCCGTCCAGCGTCAGCCCGTCCCGGGAGGAGTTGACGATGACGGAGTCGTAGGTGTCGAAGGCGTCGTCCCAGGCGGCCGGGTCCTCGCCGCGCCCGTCGGTGGGCTGGACGACACAGCGCATCGGCAGCGCGAAGGCGCGGGCGAAGGCGAAGTCGCGGTGGTCGTGGGCGGGGACGGCCATGATGGCGCCGGTGCCGTAGCCCATCAGCACGTAGTCGGCGATGAACACCGGGACGGACGCGCCGCTGACCGGGTTCACGGCGTAGGCGCCGGTGAAGACGCCGGTCTTGACCTTGGCCTCGACCTGTCGCTCGACGTCCGACTTGGCGGCGGCGGTGGCGCGGTAGGCGGCGACGGCCTCGGCGGGGGTGGCGGCGCCGCCGGTCCACTCGGCGGGCACGTCCGCGGGCCAGGCGGCCGGGACGATCGAGTCGACCAGGCCGTGCTCGGGGGCCAGCACCATGTAGGTGGCGCCGAACAGGGTGTCGGGCCGGGTGGTGAAGACGGTGATCTTCTCATCGGAGCCGACGGCGAAGTCGACCCGGGCGCCCTCGGAGCGCCCGATCCAGTTGCGCTGCTGGAGCTTGATGGCCTCGGGCCAGTCCAGCAGGTCCAGGTCGGAGATCAGACGGTCGGAGTACGCGGTGATGCGCATCATCCACTGGCGCAGGTTGGACTTGAACACCGGGAAGTTGCCGCGCTCGGAGCGGCCGTCCGCGGTGACCTCCTCGTTGGCCAGGACGGTGCCCAGGCCGGGGCACCAGTTGACCGGCACCTCCTTGGAGTACGCCAGCCGGTACTCGCCCAGCAGTTCGTCGCGCTCGGCGGCGGACAGGTCGGCCCACGGGCGCCCGTCCGGGGTCGGCTTCGCGCCGGACTCGAACCGGGCGATCAGCTCGGCGATCGGCCGGGCCCGGCCGGCCTGCTCGTCGTACCAGGAGTTGAAGATCTGCAGGAAGATCCACTGGGTCCAGCGGTAGTACTCCGGGTCGATCGTGGAGATCGAGCGGCGCGGGTCGTGGCCCAGGCCCAGCCGGCGCAGCTGCTGGCGCATGTTGGCGATGTTGGCCTCGGTGGAGACCCGCGGGTGGGTGCCGGTCTGCACCGCGTACTGCTCGGCGGGCAGGCCGAACGCGTCGTAGCCCAGCGTGTGCAGCACGTTGTGGCCGGTCATCCGCTGGTAGCGGGCGTAGACGTCGGTGGCGATGTAGCCCAGCGGGTGGCCGACGTGCAGGCCCGCGCCCGAGGGGTACGGGAACATGTCCATGATGAAGCTGTGCGGCTTCGCGGCGACGTCTCCGGCCGCCGGGTCGGCCAGCGCACCGGCGGGGTTGGGGGCGTTGAAGGTGCCCTCCTTCTCCCAGAGGTCCTGCCAGCGGGACTCGATCTCCGCCGCCAGCGCGGCGCTGTACCGGAACGGCTCGGTCGCGGTCTCGGCCGTGCCGGACGCAGGGGTCGTCTCGCTCATGGTCCTTCAAGCTCCATCGATGTCAGTTGGCGAACCGCGGACACGGCCGGCCCGTGAACGGGGGCGGAAAACAAAAAATCCCCTCGCAGGAGGGGACGCCACGCCGACTCCGGCACCGCCCGAGGGCGTAACCGGTCCTGGTCAGCGCGGCCGGCTAAGGAGCAGGCGCACGGTTCGCATGGGCTCAGGGTACCGCAAGCAGATCAGCGCGCTCCCGGGTATCCACCGGGGCCCGACGGCCCCGGGCCCGCCCCCGCACGGACCTCACCGCCGGCCCGAGAAGCCCCCCACCACACGCAGCCCCCGCCCCACCGACGCCGCCCCCGCCAACGCCGCGCCCGCCACACACAGACCTCACCGCCCCGCCGACGCCGACGCCGCCCGCGTCGCCGCGTCGAAGTCGCGCAGCGCCCGCGCCAGCCGCTCGGACTGCATGCCCGCCGCGAGCGCCCGGGCGAGCGACGCGGTGCGGGCGGCCTCCCGCTGGTCGCCGAGGCGCCGGTGGGTCTCGGCGAGGCGGACCATCAGCAGCGCCTTGGACCGCCCGCGGCCGGCCCCCAGCCCGGCGACGGCCTCGGCGAGCAGCGCCTTGGCCATCCGGTGCTGGCCGAGTGCCAGCCGGCCCTCCCCCACCATCCCGGCGAGTTCGGCGCGGGCCGCCTCCGTACCGGGCACGCCGTCGAGTTCGGCGAAGGCCCGGGCGGCGGCGGCCTCGGCCTGCTCGGCCTCGCCCCGGCGGCCGTGCGCGCGGGCGATCCGGCCGAGTTGCCGGGCCCGGCCGACGGGGCTCAGTACGGAGCCGTGCCGGGCCAGGGCGGTGTTGAGCGCGGCGACGGCGTCCAGGCCGCGCCCTCCGGTGCCCTGGGTGGCGAGCACCACCAGGCCGCCGAGCACGGCGACGCCGAGCCGGGCGTCGCCGCTGACGTGGGCGGCCCGCAGGGCGGCGACGAAGGCGCGCTGGGCGGCCGCGTCGTGGCCGAGGTCGTACGCGGCCCAGCCGGCCAGCCGGGCGAGCCGGCTGGCCGTGCCGTACAGCTCGCGGCCGACCCGTTCGTCGTAGGCGCCGAGTTCCAGCAGCTTGGCCAGCATGGCGAGTTCGGCCCGGGTGGGGCCGAGGACGAGTCCGCCGCCGCAGGAGCGTTCGAGCCGCTGCTTGCTGCGGTAGGACAGGCCGAGGTCGCCGACGAGGCCGGGGTCGATGCGCAGCGCCCCTTCGCCGCCCCCGACGGGCGGGGGCGGGGAGGCGAGCCGTTCGGCGGCCTGGTCGAGGTCGGCGCCGCGGAAGAGGTCGGTGAGGCGGACGGGCCCGGCGTCGGTGGCGGCTTCGCGCAGCGCGGTCTGGGCGGTGTCGGCGGTCCACGGGTCGGTGAGCAGCCGGGGCGAGAGGATCTTGGCGCCGCGGTGGCCGCCCATCCGGCCCCAGAGCTGTTCGTAGGTGACGGCGATGCCGAGGGTGCGGCTGAGCACTTCGCAGACGGTCTGGTCGTGCGGGCTGCGCGGCACCATGCCGCGGTCGCGCCACTTGTAGGGGGCGGTGGAGCTGATGGCCAGGCCTGGCGGCAGGGCGAGGCTCACCTCGCGGGCGAGCCGTTCCGGACTCCAGCCGAGCTGGTGCAGTATCCGGGCCAGTTCCTCGTTCCGCCTTCGCTCCAGATCGGCCATGGAACGACGGTAGCGGTCTTTCCGGTCCTTCCGCCGGTGGCGTGCGCAGAACGCCGAAGGGCCGCCTCCCATTTCGGGAGGCGGCCCTCGACTGCTGTGGAGCTACGGGGAATTGAACCCCGGACCTCTTGCATGCCATGCAAGCGCTCTACCAACTGAGCTACAGCCCCTTGACCTGCGATGTCACCGGAGGCTTTCGACCGTTTCCGTCCGGTTTCCCTCGGCGACATCGCCCACTTTACACGCTCCCGGGGGTGCTCCACGAATCCGTTCCCGGGGGCCCCCGTTCCCGCTCCCTCAGGCCCGCGCTCTCCCTCCCCGGAGCCCGCGCCCCCCACCCCGAGACCCGCACTCCCACCCCCGGGCCCGCGCCCCACCCCGGAGGCGCCCCGGCGACGGGAACTGGCAGACCCGCAGAGGCCCGGCAACGCGAGAGGCCGCCACCCGATGGGTGACGGCCTCTCAACTACTGTGGAGCTACGGGGAATTGAACCCCGGACCTCTTGCATGCCATGCAAGCGCTCTACCAACTGAGCTACAGCCCCGCGACACGGGCGCTCCTGATCGAACAGGATCGCTGGTGCGGAGTGGAGCTATGGGGAATTGAACCCCAGACCTCTTGCATGCCATGCAAGCGCTCTACCAACTGAGCTATAGCCCCGCAGTCGTCGGATCTCCCGCTTCCCTTCCGGGCCGCGTTCCTTCCCTGCGAACGAGGAAAACTCTAGCTGGTCAGGCCCGGAACTGCGAAATCCGCCCCTGCGAAGCCCCTGCACGCCCCCTGGCGAGCCCCCGGCAAGCCCCTGCATGCCCGCAAACCCCGCCCGCACCCCACCCCACCCCGCGGCGCGCCCGTCGCTCAGGCGTCGTCGCTCAGGTGTCGTCGCCGATGACCGGCTGCGGGAGCGTGCCCGCGTTGTGCTCCAGCAGGCGCCAGCCGCGCGCCCCCTGTCCGAGCACCGACCAGCAGCAGTTGGACAGCCCGCCGAAGCACTCCCACCGGACCGGGTCCAGGTCCAGCAGCCGCCCGAGCATGGTGCGGATGGTGCCGCCGTGGCTGACCACCACCAGCGTCCCGTCCTCCGGCAGCTTGTCGACGGCCTCCAGCACGACCGGCACCGAGCGGTCGGCGACCTCGGTGGCCAGTTCGCCGCCGCCGCGCCGCACCGGCTCGCCGGCCGCCCAGGCCGCGTACTCCTCCGGGAAGCGGTCGCGGATCTCGGCGTTGGTCAGGCCCTGCCAGGAGCCCGCGTAGGTCTCCCGCAGGCCCTCGTGGTGCTGCACGTCGAGGCCGGTGACCTCGGCCAGTTCCTCGGCCGTGCGCTTGGCCCGGGTGAGGTCGGAGGAGATCAGCAGGTCGGGGCGCAGGCCGGAGAGCAGCCGGGCCGCCCGCTGGGCCTGGAGGACGCCCTGGTCGGTCAGTTCGATGTCCGTGGTGCCCTGGAAGCGGGACTCCAGGTTCCACGAGGTCTGGCCGTGGCGCCAGAAGACGACGCGCGGCCCCCGCCCGTCCCGGCTCAGTGCAGGTCCTCGGGCTTGCCGAAGTCGTCGGCCGGGGCGACGACGTTGCCGGCCTCGTCGGTGTGGGCGTCGGGCCGGTTGCGCGTGGCCAGGGCGTCCTCGGGCAGCGGCAGCTCGGGGCAGTCCTTCCAGAGGCGGTCCAGCGAGTAGAAGGAGCGCTCCTCGGAGTGCTGGACGTGCACGACGATGTCCAGGTAGTCGAGCAGGATCCAGCGGCCGTCGCGCTCGCCCTCGCGGCGCACCGGCTTGATGTCCAGCTGCTCGCGCAGCTGGTCCTCGATCTCCTCGGCGATCGACCGGACCTGGCGGTCGTTGTTGGCGGAGGCGATCAGGAAGGCGTCGGTGATCGACAGCACCTCGCTGACGTCGAAGGCGATGATGTTGTGCGCGAGCTTGTCGGCCGCCGCCTGCGCGGCGACGGTGATGAGCTGCTGGCTGTGGTCGGTGACGGTCACGGTGTTCTTCCGGCTCGGCGGCTTGGGGGGCGACCCCTGGCTCCTGGCCGGGGGTCGCCTTCCAGGATCTCACGCCGCCCGGGCGGCCCCGGAACGCTTTTCCGGGGCCGCCCGGGCCGGAGGCCGCGGCCTACTGGCTCTTCGGCGGCTGGTAGTCCTTGCCGAGCACGACCACCAGGTCCGCGTTCTGGGCGTCGCCGACCTTCTTTACCGCCGTGTCCGGCAGTCCGAGGCTGATCGCCAGCGACTTCGCCGCGGCCTGCCGGGCGTCGTCGGTGTAGCGGATCTCACTGGCGGCCTGCGCGGCGGTCTTGGAGCCGGGCAGGAAGGTCAGGCCGGAGTTCACGATCTGGACCTGTGCGGCGGCCGCCGCCTGGTCGTTGCCGGTGGCGTCCTGGAGCGAGACCCGGGCGGGGGCGTCGGCGGAGGCCGCGGACTTCACGGTGCCGCCGAGCACGTCCTTGACCTGTTTGCCGGCGGTGGCCTCGTCCAGGCCGCCGTCCGGTTTGACGGTCAGCGCGGTGGTGCCGAGGTGGCCGTCCTTCGCCTGCTGGGCGAGCTGGGCGAGCACCCCGGCGAGGGCGTCCTCGGGCAGCGAGGGGTCGAGCACCGCGTTCATCCGGTGCACGTCGTCCTTGGCGTCCTTGAACTCGGTGGGCATGGTGCGCACCACCGCGTCCATCACCTGTCCGAACCGGGCCAGTTGGGCGTCCCGGTTCTCGCCGGTCGCCTGGAGGGTGGCGTAGGCGACCGCGGCCTTCCCGTTCAGCAGGGTGTTCTTGCCGGCCGCGGACAGCAGCTTGCCGTCCGGCTTTCCGCCCTCGTGGGTCTCGGCGTTGGTGTCCACCCGGACGCCGCCGAGCTGGGAGACCAGCATCTCCAGGTAGGGGGTGTCCAGCCGCCAGGTGCCCGCGACCGGGGCGCCGAGCACGGTGGACAGGCCGTCGCGGGTCGCGGAGGCGCCGATGCTGTCCATGGCCTGGCCGACGGTGGTGACCGGCGGGTCGCCGGGGCCGGGCAGCCGCAGGGTGTCGGGCAGCAGGAGCACGGTGCCCTTCTTCCCGGTGGAGTCGTTGACCAGCAGCGCGCTGGAGACCTTGCCCTGGAGGTCGCGCAGGTGGACCACGCTGACCTGGCGCGGACCGGCCGCGCTCGCCGCGGTCTGCTTGTCGCCGGTGAACCAGAGGTAGCCGCCGGTGCCGGCCGCCGCGAGCGCCACCACCACGCCGAGGCCGATCAGCCGGTTGCGCAGTCGGCGGCGGCGCTCGGCGCGCACCTCGCTGCGGGACTCGGCGAACTTCAGCCAGTCGATGACGTCCTCGGACTCCTCCCCCTCCTCGTCGACGAAGGTGAACTCGTCCGTGGGGTAGTCGTCCTTGGCGGCCTTGCCTCCAGGCTTGCCGCCGGCCTTGCCGGCCCGGGCCCCGCCGACCAGTTCGGACGGCGGCTCGGGCTTGGCGCCCGCCGCCTCGGCGGCGGGCCGGGGCACGCGCGGGCGCGGCGGCGCGGGGGCGACGGGGGCGACGGGCGCGGGCGCGACGACGGCCTCGGGCTCGACCGCCACCGGCGCACCCGCCGCCGGCGCGGCCGGGTAGGCCTGCTGCTGGTAGCCGCCCCCGGCCTCCGGCCCGGGCGACCCCCATGCGCCGTACGCCGGGTCCTGGTAGCCGTAGCCCCCCTGCTGCTGGTACGCCTGCACGGGCTGCCCGTACTGGTCGTACTGCTGCTGCGGGGGCTGCTGGTACGCCTGGTACGGCTGCTGCTCCTGGTAGCCGCCGTACGGGTCCGCCGTGTACACCGGCTGCCCGTACTGGTCGTACTGCTGCTGGTCGTACTGCTGCTGCTCCGGGAGCTGTTCGGGCTGCTGCTGGTAGCCCTGGTACTGCTGGTACTGCCCGGTCGACCAGTCCTCCGGCTGCTGCTGGTGCTGGTGCTGCCGGCCTCCGCCGCTTCGCTCGGTCACGCCCGCTCCTGGTCAGGTCCGGTGCGGCGCGTAGAGCGCCCGCTTGTCGATGTAGCGGACCACGCCGTCCGGGACGAGGTACCAGACCGGTTCGCCCTTGGCGACCCGGTTGCGGCAGTCCGTGGAGGAGATGGCCAGCGCGGGGACCTCGACCAGGGAGACCCCGCCCACCGGGAGCCCGGCGTCCGACAGGGTGTGTCCCGGGCGGGTGCACCCGATGAAGTGCGCGAGCGAGAAGAGCTCGTCGGAGTCGCGCCAGGAGAGGATCTGGGCGAGCGCGTCGGCGCCGGTGATGAAGAAGAGGTCGGCGTCCGGGTGCTGGGAGTGCAGGTCGCGCAGGGTGTCGACGGTGTACGTCGGGCCCTCGCGGTCGATGTCGATCCGGCTGACCGAGAACTGCGGGTTCTCGGCGGTGGCGATGACCGTCATCAGGTAGCGGTCCTCGGCCGGGGTGACGTGGCGGTCGCTCTTCTGCCACGGCTGCCCGGTCGGCACGAAGATCACCTCGTCCAGGTGGAAGGCGCTCGCCACCTCGCTGGCGGCGACCAGGTGGCCGTGGTGGATCGGGTCGAAGGTGCCGCCCATCACCCCGAGGCGCTTCTTCACCGGTTCCGGTCCGCCGGGATTCCCGGCCTGCTCTCCCATGCCGCCACACCTTACGCGACGCCCGTTACGGTGCGGGAACGCCCGGGTGGGGGTTGTCCGAAGACGCGTGAGGGAGCGGCCGGCCGGTACGCCGGACGCTCCCCGAGCGGCCCCGGGAGGCGGCTCAGCGGTCCCGGTTGAAGCGGGTGGTCACGAAGAGCAGGAGCGCCAGGATGAACAGTGCGGCGCCACCCGTCAGGTACGGGTTCAGGCTCTCGTGGTTGCCCCCCTCGCTCTCGGCGAGCAGGTTCAGGACGGGGAGTGCGGCGGCAGTGTTCATGGTCGGCGGGACCTTCTCGGCTCGGGTGAACGGACCAGGGGTTCTTCCGGGCCGGTGAAGGCCCACCTGTCATCGTACGGGGGCTTACCCGGCAACCGCTCGGCGGCCCACCGCCGCTGACCGGGCGTGAGCCCGAACCGGGGCGGCGGTGCTCAGTTGCCGCGGAAGGCCCGCGCCATGATCCAGACCAGCAGGCCGACGCCGACGAACGACGCCACCACGATGATCCGCAGGAACAGGCCCGGGCCGGCCTCGTTGGAGATGGGTGCGGCCAGGCTGACAAGCGCGTCGGTGGACATCTGCGGGGCTCCTCGAACTGCTCGGTACCGCGGCCGGATCCGGTCTCGGTTCTCCAGGACATTCAGGGTAGACCGGCCTCACACCGGCGCCGCCCACCGACCCCTGCGGCGTGGCCCGGCCCGCGCGTACGCTGCCCGTGGGGACGAGTACGCAACCGCGGACGTTGCAAGGACAGTCGTTGCAGGCGTAGACCAGCGGGGGCCGGCCGCCGAGCCGGGGCCGCCGTCGACCAGGAGGTACTCAGACCATGACCGACCCGACCGCGAAGACCCCGAGCCGGCGCCGCCAGCGCTTCCCCGACATCTCCACCCGCGCCTGGGAGCACCCTGCGGACCGTTCCGCCCTGGTCGCCCTGCGCAAGCTCACCGGCTTCGACGACGTCCTGCGGAAGCTCGCCGGGCTGGTGTCCGAGCGCTCGATCCGGCTGATGTTCCTGGCCACCGCCGTGAAGACCTCCGAGCGCCAGTTCCCCGAGCTGAACGACATGGTGCGCGACGCCGCCTACGTGCTCGACCTGGAGCAGGTCCCGGACCTGTACGTCACCCAGGACCCGACGGTCAACGCGTACTGCATCGGCATCGACACCCCGATCATCGTGATCACCAGCGGCCTGATCGAGCTGCTCGACGAGGAGGAGCTGCGCTCGGTCATCGGCCACGAGGTCGGCCACGCGATGTCCGGCCACGCGGTCTACCGGACGATGCTGATGATCCTCACCAACATCGCCACCCGGGTCGCCTGGGTGCCACTCGGCAACCTGGCGATCATGGCGATCGTCACCGCGCTCAAGGAGTGGTTCCGCAAGGCGGAGCTGTCCAGCGACCGGGCCGGCCTGCTCGCCGGGCAGGACGTCCAGGCGTCCATGCGCGCCCTGATGAAACTGGCCGGCGGGCACAACCTGGCCGAACTGAACGTCGACGCCTTCCTGGAGCAGGCCGAGGAGTACGACAAGGCCGGCGACCTGCGCGACGGCGTGCTCAAGCTGCTCCAGCTGCTGCCGCAGAGCCACCCGTTCGCGGTGGTGCGGGTCGCCCAGCTGAAGAAGTGGGCGGAGAGCGACGAGTACCGCTCGATCCTGGCCGGCGCCTACCCGCGCCGCACGGACGACCCGGACACCTCGGTCGGCGAGCAGTGGAAGGCCGCCGCCGACCACTACACGACCTCGGTGAAGGAGAGCAAGGACCCGCTGATGGGCCTGATCCGCGACGTGGCCGGCGGCGCCGCGACCGTCGGCGGCAAGCTCCGCGACACCTTCGCCGACACGTTCACCGGCGGCTCCCGCGGCGGTTCCGCCACCCGCGAGGACGGCCGCACCGACCGGGGCGAGCGCACCGACGGCTGACCCGCCGCACCCGCGCCGACGGCCGGTGCACCCCGCCCGGGGTCACCGGCCGTCGGCCTAGCCCGGCTGCCAGTGGTACACCGCCACCCCGGCCCCGTCCGCCACCCGCCGGTACCCGCCGCCGTCGACCAGCCCGGCCAGGAACCGCCGCTGCTCCGCCACCGGCACCGGGAAGCCGTCCGGCTCCTCCAGCACCGCCACCCACTCCGCCACCGGCCGCCCCCAGCCGCCCGGACCGCCCGCCCCTCCCGGCCCACCCGGCGGCGTCAGGTACGGGAACAGCGACACCGTGCAGCGCCCGGTCAGCTGCGGCGCCAGACGGTTGGCGGCGGCCACCCGGGCGCCGTCCGGGACGACCGCCAGCACCCGGCGCACCTGCGCCGCCCGTCCGTCGCCCCGCCAGGCGTCCCCCGACAGCACGCCCGCCACCGGGCCGGTCGCGGTCAGCGCCACCGTGACGGCGAGCATCCCCGCCGCCACCGGCAGCCCCCGGCCCAGTCGGCCCAGCCGGGACAGCCGGGGCAACAACAGGCCCGCCCCGTGCAGCCCCGCCGTACACAGCAGCGGCACCAGCACCGCGTCGTAGTGCTGCCCGGTGCGCCAGAACGCCGGATTGTCCACCCAGAACCGGGCCGCCAGCAGCACGCCCGCCAGCAGCACCAGCGGCGAGCGCAGCGCCAGCAGCAGCGTCGGCGCCAGCAGCAGCAGGACGGTCAGCGCCTTGACCGCCGGGAACAGCAGCCGCGCCAGCGGGTTCCCGCCGTCGAACTCCCCCATGTGCCCGTACGTGTACTCACCGCCCGGGTTGAGCGCCGGGATCACCACCAGGGTGACCAGCAGCCCGGCCGCCACCGCCGCCAGCACGGTGACCGCCCCCAGCCGGCGCCGCCCGCGCCACCACACGTAGCCGCCGACCGCCGCGACCAGCAGCGCCTGGTCCTCCTTGACCAGCAGCAGCGGCAGCGCCCACGCCACCGCCGGGCCGTACCGCTCCCGGGCCAGCGCCACCACCGCGGCCGCCGCGAGCGGCACCGCGAAGGCCACCTCGTGGAAGTCGAACGCCACCGCGCTCTGCAACCCCGCCGACAGCCCGTACGCGACCCCGGCGACCGCCCCGCCCGCCGGCCCCAGCACCCGCACCGCGTACCCCGTCACCGGCACCGCGGACAGCGCCACCAGCACCGCCTGCGCCACCAGCAGCGTGCCCGCCCCCGGCCAGAGCCGGTAGAACGGCGCCAGCACAGCCAGCACCGGGCTGAAGTGGTCGCCCAGGAGGTTGAAGCCCGTGCCCTTCAGCGCGACCACCGGTGCTTCGAGCCGGGCGTAGGCGCGCACCGCCTCCTCGAAGATGCCCAGGTCGAAACCCGCACTCTCCAACCGGCCGTATCTGGTGAGCGAGACGGCCGCGTACAGCGGGGCGAGCAGGGCGGCCACCGACCACGGCAGCACACGTCGGAAATCCATGACCCGGACGCTAGGAATTCCCCGCTGAAGGGAAACTGAGGAAAGCTGAGGAAAACTTCAGCTCGGATATCCCGGGCAAGCCGGTCAAGGCCGTTGCGGGAAAACGGAATTCCCTTAAGGATGTCCGTCATGCGGCTACTGATCATCGAGGACGAGGAGCGGCTCGCGCAGTCCCTGAGGCAGGGGCTGGCGGCCGAGGGATACGCGGTCGACCTGGCCCACGACGGCGCCCGGGGGCTCGAACTCGCCCTCACCGAACCCTATTCGGCGATCGTGCTCGATCTGATGCTGCCCGGCCTCAACGGCTTCAAGGTCTGCCGCGAACTGCGCGCCGCCGGGAATTCTGTACCGATTCTGATGCTCACCGCGAAGAACGGCGAGTACGACGAGGCCGAGTCGCTGGACTGCGGCGCCGACGACTTCCTCAGCAAGCCGTTCTCCTACGTCGTGCTCACCGCCCGGCTGCGCGCCCTGCTGCGCCGCGGCGCCGCCGCCCGCCCGCCGGTGCTCGCGGTCGGCGCGCTGCGGATCGACCCGGCGGCCCGCCGCTGCACCGCCGCCGACCGACAGGTCCGGCTCACCACCAAGGAGTTCGCCGTGCTGGAATGCCTGGCCCACCGCCCCGGCGAGGTGGTCCCCAAGGGCGGCATCCTGGACACCGTCTGGGACGCCGCCTTCCGGGGCGACGTGAACATCGTCGAGGTCTACATCGCCGCCCTGCGGCGGAAACTGGACGTGCCCGGCGTCGGCTGCCGGATCGAGACGGTGCGCGGCGCCGGATACCGGCTGGTGCCCGATGCGCACTGACCGCCTCCGCCCGCTGCTGCGCCCCTGGCACCGCTCCTCGCTCCGCGTCCGCGCCGCCCTCGGCGCGGCCCTCGCCTCGGTGCTGGCCTTCTCGGTGGCCGCCCTCTGGGTCGGCGGCGCGGTCCACGACCAGTGGACGGCGGTCGCCGAGAAACAGGCCCAGGACAGCGCCGAGCTCGTCGCCCACGACATACCCACCGGCGCCCAGACCTGGACCTCGACCCTGAAGGAGTCGTTCCTGCTGGTACTGGCCGACGGCCAGGTGGCCTTCCCGCTATCCCCCAACGGCCGGGGCAGCATCACCATCTACCCCAACAAGAAGGGGCTCGGGCCCAGCACCCTGCTGGGCGAGTACGCGGGCCTGCCACCCGAACCCTTCGCTCCCCTCCCGCCCTACCCCCAGGACGTCTCCCCCGCACACACCGAGCAGGTCCGGATCACCCTGCCCGACCACACCCGGCTGTGGCACTGGCCCGAGAACGGCCCCTCCCTCACCAGCCGGGACGTCACCATGATCAAGCGGGTCACCGACCCGGTCTCCTCCCAGGCCCTGCGGCAGTACACCGGCATCCTGGGCCTGCCGGAGCAGCGCGTCACCGTCTACCTGCTGGTCAACCCCACCGTCGCCGACCAGGCCGAGGACCGGATCACCGGCATCCTGCTGCGCTACGTGCTGCCCGGCGCCACCCTGTTCACCGCCCTGATCGCCTGGCTGGTCACCGGCCTGGCGCTGCGCCCGGTGGAGTCGATCCGCCGGGGCATGGCCCGGATCGGCGCCGGAGCCTTCCACGAGCGGGTCCCGGTGCCGCCCTCGCGGGACGCCATCGCGCGGCTGGCCGAGACCACCAACACCACGCTCGGCCGCCTGGAACACGCGATCGACGAGCAGCGCCGGCTGGTCTCGGACGCCTCGCACGAGCTGCGCAGCCCGCTGGCCGCGCTGCGCAACTCGCTGGAGGTGCCGCTGGCCCACCCGGCGGGCGTGCAGTGGCCGCAGGTGGTGCGCGACGCGCTCACCGGCACCGAGCGGCTGCAACTGCTCACCGACGACCTGCTGCTGCTCGCCGCCGTCGAGGAGCCCACCGGGCCGCTCGGCGGCGAGCCGGTGGACCTCGCCGACCTGGTCGGCGAGCAGGTCGCCGAACGCGCCCACCCGTCCACCGGCGGGCCCGCCTTCCTGGCCGTCTCCCTGGAGCCCGCGCCCGTCCCGGGCAGCGAGCTGCGGCTGGGCCGGCTGGTGCGCAACCTGCTCGACAACGCCGCCCGGCACGCCGGCACCGCCGTCGCGGTCTCGGTGACCGTCGAGGACGGGCACGCCGTGCTGACCGTCACGGACGACGGCCCGGGCATCCCGCCCAAGGACCGGGAGCGGGTCTTCGACCGGTTCGTCCGGCTGGACGACGCCCGCTCCCGCGACGCCGGCGGCGCCGGCCTGGGCCTCGCCCTGGTCCGCTCGATCGCCCGCGGCGTCGACGGCACCGCCGCCTTCACCGACCCGCCACCGCCCGGCCCGGGCGCCCGCGCGGTGGTCCGCCTCCCACTCGCCGCCGACGCCCCGGACACGCCCTAGCTAGGGCGCCAGCACCCCGCACACCTGCCAGGCCGGCTGCGCGTGGTTGCCCGGATCGATCGGCGCCGGCGGCGGGACCTGGGTGCCCTGCGGGGTGGCCAGCACCGGCTGGAGGAAGCCGGCCATCGAGGTGGTGCAGGGCTCCGGCCCGGCCTGGATCACCGAGTCCACCAGCCGCAGCTGGGCCGAGGCCAGGTCGACCCGGTCGAACTGGAAGGTCAGCTGCCGCCGGACGGTCTCCAGGGTGACGGGCGCACCGGCCGCGGCTCCGGCCGGCTTCAGCGCGTAGACGAAGGTGTGGTCGGTGGTGATCTGCAGCGTGCCGCCGTCGGCCTCGTCGATCCGCATCGCGCCGGTCACCTTCACGGTGTCGGCGGCCAGCGCGACCTGCGCCGGGTCGAAACGCACCAGCCAGCCGGTCAGCGCGTGGTGCCGGTCGTCGACCGACTGGGTCACGCTGGTGTCGAACTGGGCCTGCTCCCCGGGGGTGACGAAGGCCCGCACATCGGCGGTCGCGCCCTGGACGAGGGTGGCCGGGGCCAGCGAGGAGGCCACCAGGTAGCGCTGGACGGTGTCGAGCGCCTTGGTCACCTCGACCCGGCTGAAGTGCTCGGTGGCGGCCCCGGTCGGGGTGCCCAGCCCGATCGCCCCGTCGCTGTACCCGACCGGCAGCGCGGCGAACGGGTTGGCCGGGTCGGCGACCGGCCGGACCACCGAGGCCGGGCTCAACGCGACCAGGCTGACGGTCAGTTGGCTGCCCTCGGGCCGGGCCGAGATCCGGTTCGGCGAGCTGACCCCGAAGTACACCGCGGCCCCGAAGGCCAGCAGCACGAGCAGCAGCAGGGCGAGCGCCTGCCGCGGCACGCTGCCCAGCGGGCCGAACCGCACCCGCGGGCGGGTCGCCCGGCCGAAGGAGCCGGCCAGCCGCTCCCGGGCGGACAGCTCCTGGATCCGGGCAGCCCGGACGAAGGACTCGTCGAAGACGACGGACCGGAACTCGTCCTCATTGCCGGAACCACCGTCGGGCGCACCCTCAGGAGGCTCTCGCGGGTCACCCATGACACCAGGGTAAGGCGCGCCGTCGCCCCTCCACGAGGGTGCGACCGCAGATTCCCGGGAACGCCCCGCAACCGCCCGCCCCGGCGCGCACCACCCCTGCGCCACGCCCTACGACGTCACCCCGCAGGTGCCGTGACCACGAGCGACGGCTCGGCCGGCGCGGGCCTCGGGTCGGTCCCGGGGCTGCTGCTGCCGGACTCCGGGCGCCGGGGCGCGCCGGAGGAGCCGCCCACGCCCTGGTAGATCGCCGCGACCGCGACGGCCACCAGGCTCACGCCCATGATCACGGCGAGCACCCAGGCCACCGGCCGGTGCCAGCGCTGCTGGGCCACGTACCGCCCGCGCCCGCGCCCCGGGTCGTAGCCGCGTCGGCGGCGGCCCGGGCGGCCGGTCGCCCGGCCGGGGCCCGACCAGGGATCGGGGTACAGGTGGTCGTCGTCCAGTCCGCTCGGGTGCGGGCGCAGCTCCAGCGGCAGCCCGTCCCCGGCGGTGACGTCATAGCCCCAGACCGGGCCCGCGGTGTCCGGCTCGAACCGGGCCTCGGCGGCGGCGAGCTGCCGCTCCTTGGCCGTCGGCTCGTGCACGGCGGCGGACCGGACGAAGGCCTCATCGAAGACCACGGTGGCGAACTCGTCGTCCGCACCACCGTGGTCGGCGCCGTCGGGGTACGGCGAGCCCCCCACATCGTCAGCCACGGATTCAGCGTATTACCGGGCGGCCGATTTGTCTGTGGCTCATCGCAGTTGGTCCGTCACACGTGTGACGCGGGCCGCTGCCGACCGCTCCGGGGCCCGGCCGGCCCGCCGCGCGGGCCGCGCTCAGCGCGCGTCCGCGTCCCCGCCCACGGTCTGCGTCGCCTCGCCGCGCACGTGCCCGTCACCAGTGACGATGTACTTGGTGCTGGTCAGCTCGGGCAGGCCCATCGGGCCGCGGGCGTGCAGCTTCTGGGTGGAGATGCCGATCTCCGCGCCGAAGCCGAACTCGGCGCCGTCGGTGAAGCGGGTGGAGGCGTTGACGGCCACCGTGGTCGAGTCGACCAACCGGGTGAAGCGCCGGGCAGCGGCCTGCGAGGTGGTGACGATCGCCTCGGTGTGGCCGGAGGACCAGCGGCGGATGTGCTCGACGGCGGCGTCCAGCGAGGGCACCACGGCCGCGGCCAGGTCGTAGGACAGGTACTCGGCGCCCCAGTCCTCGTCGGTGGCGGGCACCACGGTGGCGGCGCCGCCCTCGGCGGCCTTGAGCACCGCGTCGTCGCCGTGCACGGTCACCCCGGCCTCGGCGAGGGCGGCCAGCGCGAGCGGCAGGAAGGCGTCCGCGACGTCCTGGTGGACGAGCAGCGTCTCGGCCGCGTTGCAGACGCTGACCCGCTGCGCCTTGGAGTTCAGCAGGATGCCGACGGCCATCGCCAGGTCGGTCTGCGCGTCCACGTAGACGTGGCAGTTGCCGGTGCCGGTCTCGATCACGGGCACGGTCGAGCCCTCGACCACCGTGCGGATCAGCGAGGCCCCGCCGCGCGGGATCAGCACGTCGACCAGGCCGCGGGCGCGCATCAGCTCCTGGACAGAGTCCCGGCTCTCGCCCGGAACGAGCTGGACGGCGTCGGCGGGCAGCCCGGCGGCGGCGACCGCGTCCCGCAGGACGGCGACCAGCGCGGTGTTGGAGCGGTAGGCGGAGGCCGAGCCGCGCAGCAGCACGGCGTTGCCGGACTTGAGGCAGAGCGCGGCGGCGTCCACCGTGACGTTCGGCCGGGCCTCGTAGATGATGCCGACCACGCCGAGCGGCACCCGCACCTGGCGCACGTCCAGGCCGTTGGGCAGGGTGTAGCCGCGCAACACCTCGCCGACCGGGTCGGGCAGGCCGACGACGTCGCGCACGTCGGAGGCGATCGCGGCGATCCGCTCGTGGTCGAGGCTCAGCCGGTCGATCACCGACTCGGCGGTGCCGGCCTCACGGGCGCGGGCCACGTCCTCGGCGTTGGCGGCGGTGATCTCGGCGCTGCGGGCCACCAGGGCGTCCGCGATCGCCAGCAGCGCGGCGTCCTTCGCCTTGCGCGGCAGCGGGGCGAGCGCGGCGGCGGCCTCCCGGGCTCGGCGCGCTACGGCGAGGACGGGGCTGTCGGCGGTGGCGAGGTCGCTGGTCATGCGCCAAGGGTAGCGACTGCGCAGGGCCCGCCGAGCAGCCATTTCGTCTGGCGGGACGGCCCGATGAGACGGCCCGGCGAGACGGTTCTCCCCTTCGGCTCACCCGACTCCGGGCCGCACCCCGGGGGCCGCACCCCGGGGGCCGCACCCCGGGTGCGTCCCCCCTCAGTACGGGTGCACCCCGCCCAGGTGCGGCGGCGGATCGCCGAAGCCCTCCGCCACCCGCTTGTGGTACGTCGCCCGGTCGACCACCTCCAGGCCGACGATCTCCCACGGCGGCAGGTTCGCGGTGACCTTGTGCTCGCCCCACAGCCGCAGCGCGATCGCCGCCGCGTCGTGCAGGTCCCGGGCCTGCTCCCAGTACCGGATCTCGGCGTGGTCGGCGGCGTAGCGGGCGGTGAGGAAGAACGAGTGGTCGTACGCCAGCCGCTCCAACGAGACGCGCAGCGAGGACAGCGGGGTGACCTGCCCGGACACGCTCAGCACCACGTGCCAGAGCCTGGCCTGCTCGGGCACGGTGGGCGGCTCCCCCGGGTCCGCGTGCTGCGACCGCGGCCTGCGCGTCCCGCCGGGCCCCTGCGGCGGCGGACCGGCCGGCTCGGCGGGTCCGTCCCCGCGTCCGCCGTCGATGCTGGTCAGCCGCCGGCCCGCCGTCCCTGCGGTCAGCGTTGCCTCGCTTCTGCGTTCCACCGGCGGCCTCCTGTTCGGCGATGTCGTGTCGTCCCCCGCACCGGACCCGCCGGCCCGCGGCCGACCGGTACGGCTGCACCGCTCCTCGCCCGCGGCCGGGCCACTCCCCGTACGGAGCGGCCCGCCGACCGCGCTCAACCGATCGGCCGGTACCGGCACACCGGCCGGTCAGCCGCGCAGAACGACCAGGTCGTCGCGGTGGACGACCTCACGCTCGTACGCGGCGCCGAACTCCTGGGCCAGGTCGCGGGTGGACCGGCCGAGCAGGCGGGGCAACTCCCTCGCATCAAAGTTGACCAGTCCGCGAGCCACGATGTGGCCGTTTTCGGCAAGAAGGTCCACCGGATCACCCGCCGTGAACTCCCCGTCCACCTTGGTGACCCCGGCGGGCAGCAGCGAGGCGCCGCCGGAGACGACGGCCGTGACGGCGCCCGCGTCGAGGTGCAGGGCGCCGCGCGGGCTGCTCGCGTGGGCCAGCCAGAGCATCCGGTCGGAGGTGCGGCTGCCGGTACGCAGGAACAGGGTGCCGGTGCGCCGTCCGGCCAGCGCGTCGGCGGCCTGGCTGGCGGCGGTGAGCACCACCGGGATGCCCGCGCCGGTGGCGATCCGGGCCGCCTCGACCTTGGTGACCATGCCGCCGGTGCCGACGCCGGCCTTGCCCGCGCTGCCGATCTCGACGCCGTCGAGGTCGTGCGGGCCGCTCACCTGGTCGATCCGGCTGGTGCCGGGCCGGGCCGGGTCGCCGTCGTAGAGGCCGTCCACGTCGGAGAGCAGCACGAGCAGGTCGGCCCGGACCAGGTGGGCGACCAGCGCGGCCAGCCGGTCGTTGTCCCCGAACTTGATTTCGGCGGTGGCGACGGTGTCGTTCTCGTTGACGATCGGCATCGCGCCCATCGCCAGCAGCTGGTCGAGGGTGCGGTAGGCGTTGCGGTAGTGGGCGCGCCGGCTGGCGTCCTCGGCGGTGAGCAGCACCTGGCCGACCCGGATGCCGTACCGGGCGAAGGAGGCGGTGTAGCGGGCGACCAGCAGGCCCTGGCCGACGCTGGCGGCGGCCTGCTGGCGGGCCAGGTCCTTGGGCCGCTGGTCCAGGCCGAGCGGGGCCAGGCCGGCGGCGATGGCGCCGGAGGAGACGAGGACGACCTCTGGCGCGTCCGGGCGGCTGCGCACCTTGGCCAGCGCGTCCACCAGGGCGTCGACCCGGTCGGCGTCCAGGCCGCCGGCCGCCGTGGTGAGGGAGGAGGAGCCGACCTTGACGACGATCCGCCGGGCGGTCAGCACCTCCTCGCGCAGTGAGTCCTCGCTCATCTCGCTGTACGCCCTTCCGGTGTGGTGCGGGTGCGGCGGGCCGGGCCCGGCCGTCACCCCCGAAATCTACGCGATCCGCGCAGGTCGCCCGCAGGGTGTTTCACCGGCTGGACCGGCGCCGCCACGGCCGGGCCGCCGGTCCGGACGGCCGACACGGCCCGGCCGACCCGCTGAAGCCCCGGGCCTCCCGAGCGAAGTGACGCTCCGTCAGTTCCGGACGGGGGCCGGACACGCGAACGGCCCCCACCGCCCCGGAGGGTGGTGGGGGCCGTTCGCCCGGGCCGGCTCAGGACGCGTCCCGGCCGGCCGGGTCACTCCTCGTCGTCGCCCTCGTCGATGGCGGCCGGGCGGGTGCTGGAGAGCGCCTCGAAGGCGAGGAACTCGGCCTCGGCCGCGTCCCGGCCCTTCTGCTTCTCGCGGCGGCGGTCGACCGCCGGGCGCGGGCTCTCCAGGCGGTGGTCCTCACCGCGGCGGCCGAGCATCTCGGCGCCGGCGGCCATGGTCGGCTCCCAGTCGAAGACGACGGCGTTCTCGTCCGGGCCGATGATGACGGTGTCGCCCTCGTGCGCCCCGACCTTCCACAGCTTGTCCTCGACGCCGAGGCGGGCCAGCCGGTCGGCGAGGTAGCCGACGGCCTCGTCGTTGGAGAAGTCGGTCTGGCGGACCCAGCGCTCCGGCTTGGTGCCGCGGATGCGGTAGGCGCCGTCCTCCTCGGTGATGGTGAAGCCCTCGTCGTCCACGGCCTTGGGCCGCAGCACGATCCGGGTCGACTCCTCGACCGGCTTGGCGGCGCGCGCCTCGGCGACGATCTGCGCCAGCGCGAAGTTCAGCTCGCGCAGGCCCTTGCGGGAGGCGGCGGAGACCTCGAACACCTGGTAGCCGCGCTCCTCCAGGGACTCCCGGGTGAGGTCGGCGATGTCCTGGCCGTCCGGCACGTCCACCTTGTTGAGGGCGACCAGGCGCGGGCGCTCCTCCAGACCGCCGTACTCGGCCAGCTCGGCCTCGATGGTCTCCAGGTCGGTCAGCGGGTCGCGGCCTGGCTCCAGGGTGGCGCAGTCCAGCACGTGCACCAGCACCGAGCAGCGCTCGACGTGCCGCAGGAACTCCAGGCCCAGGCCGCGGCCCTGGCTGGCGCCGGGGATCAGGCCGGGCACGTCGGCGATGGTGTACACGGTGTCGCCGGCGGTGACCACGCCGAGGTTGGGGATCAGGGTGGTGAACGGGTAGTCCGCGATCTTCGGCTTGGCCGCCGAGAGCACCGAGATCAGCGAGGACTTGCCGGCGCTCGGGTAGCCCACCAGGGCCACGTCGGCGACGGACTTGAGCTCCATCACGATGTCGCGGGCCTCGCCGGGCTCGCCGAGCAGCGCGAAGCCGGGCGCCTTGCGGCGGGCCGAGGACAGCGCGGAGTTGCCGAGGCCGCCGCGGCCGCCCTGGGCGGCGACGAAGCTGGTGCCGTGCCCGACCAGGTCGGCCAGCACCTCGCCGTTGCGGTCCAGCACCACGGTGCCGTCCGGCACCAGCAGGACGAGGTCGCCGCCGTCCGCGCCGGTGCGGTGGCCGCCCGCGCCGGGCTTGCCGTTGGTGGCCTTGCGCTTGGGCGAGTGGTGGTACTCCAGCAGGGTGGTGACCTGGGCGTCGACGGTGAGGATGACGCTGCCGCCCTCGCCGCCGTTGCCGCCGTCGGGGCCGCCGAGCGGCTTGAACTTCTCCCGGTGCACGGAGGCGCAGCCGTGGCCCCCGTTACCCGCGGCGACGTGAAGTTCGACGCGGTCCACGAAGGTGGTCATGGTGTGCCTCCAGTGTGCGAAAGTCTGCTGCTACCTGCGTAAAGCATGAAGGGTGGACCGGAACATTCCGGCCCACCCTTCACTGTGAGTCTGGTGTGACTCAGGCCTCGACGGCCACGATGTTGACGACCTTGCGGCCGCGGCGGGTGCCGAACTGCACGGCACCGGCGGTCAGCGCGAACAGGGTGTCGTCGCCACCGCGACCGACGCCCGCACCCGGGTGGAAGTGGGTGCCGCGCTGACGCACGAGGATCTCGCCGGCGGAGACGACCTGGCCGCCGAAGCGCTTCACGCCGAGGCGCTGGGCGTTCGAGTCACGGCCGTTACGGGTAGAGCTTGCGCCCTTCTTGTGTGCCATATCTCGCTATCCCCTTACTTGCTGACCGAGTCGATGCTGGTGATGCGCACCGCGGTGTGCTTCTGACGGTGACCCTGGCGACGGCGGTAGCCGGTCTTGTTCTTGTAGCGCAGGATGATGATCTTGTCACCCTTGGTCTGGTCGACGACCTCGGCGTGGGTCTTCACACCGGCCAGGACCCACGGGTCGGACGTGACGGCTTCGCCGTCGACGATCAGGATGGTCGAGAGCTCGACCGAGTCACCCGGCTTGGCCTCGATACGGTCGATCTCCAGCACGTCGCCGACGGCGACCTTGTGCTGGCGGCCGCCTGCGCGAACGATCGCGTACATGCGGTACCTGCTTTCCTTACTCGGTCGGAACTCCCGACGCCAGCCGCCTGGGTACGGACACAGGGGCCTCTCCCCGCCCGCTGCCGCGCGAACGCGGCGCTTCGGGAAGGTGATGTGCTCGGGAGCGTGTGGCGTAGACACGCCGAGGGTCAAGAATACGGACCGGCCGCCCGGGGGGCAAACCGGCCCGTACGGCCCGGGGCGGGAAGGGTCCCGCCCCGGGCGCGTGGGCACTACTCGGCCGCCGTATCACCTTCGGCGGCCGCCGCCTTCTTGGCCGCCGCGCTCGTCCGCTTGGTCGCGGTCTTGCGGGCGGTGGTCTTCTTGGCCGCCGTGGTCGTCTTCTTGGCGGCGGTCTTCTTCGCGGCGGTCTTGCGGGCGGCCCGCTTCTTGGGCGCCGGAGCCTCCTCCGCGGACGGCTCCTCGGCCTCGGCCTCGGTGGCCGGGGCCTCCTCCACGGGCGCCTCGACGACGGCCTCCGCGGTCTCGACGGCCGGGGTCTCCTCCGCGGGCGCCTCGGCGACGGCCTCCACGGCCTCGACGGCCTCGGGGGTCACCACGGCCGGGGCGGCCGGGGTGGCAGCCTCCAGGGCCGCCTCCAGCGCCGCGTCGGCCCGCGCCTGGAGCACCACGATCTCGGCCTCGCCCGGCGCCCCGGCCGGAGCCGTCGCCTTGCGGACCGCGCGGCGACGGGTACGGCCGGCCGGAGCCGCCGCGGCGGCGGGGATCTCGACCAGGTCCGGCTGGGCGGCCGGGGCCTCCTCGACGGCCTCCGCCTCGACGCCCGGGACCTCCAGGGCCAGCTGGCCCTCGATCTCCTCGCGCACCGGCTCGCCCTCGACGACCACCTCGGCCACCGCGGCCTCGACGGCCTGCGGCTCCTCGGCGGCCGCCCCGCCCTTGCCCCGGCGACGGCGCTTGCTGCTGCCCGCGGCCGCCTCGGCCGACACGGCCGGGGTGTGGACGTGGGCGCTCGGCTGCTCCATGTGAACGATCACGCCGCGGCCGTTGCAGTGCACGCACGGCTCGGAGAAGGACTCCAGCAGGCCCTGGCCGACCCGCTTGCGGGTCATCTGGACCAGGCCCAGCGAGGTGACCTCGGCCACCTGGTGCTTGGTCCGGTCCCGGCCCAGGCACTCCAGCAGGCGGCGCAGCACCAGGTCCCGGTTGGACTCCAGCACCATGTCGATGAAGTCGATCACGATGATGCCGCCGAGGTCGCGCAGCCGCAGCTGGCGCACGATCTCCTCGGCCGCCTCGATGTTGTTGCGGGTGACCGTCTCCTCCAGGTTGCCGCCCTGGCCGACGAACTTCCCGGTGTTGACGTCGATGACGACCATCGCCTCGGTGCGGTCGATCACCAGCGAACCGCCGCTGGGCAGCCAGACCTTGCGGTCCAGCGCCTTCATCAGCTGCTCGTCGATCCGGTAGGTGGCGAACACGTCCACCTCGGAGGTCCACCGCTGGAGCCGCCCGGCGAGGTCCGGGGCCACGTTGGAGACGTAGTCGTGGATGGTGCTCCACGCCTCGTCGCCGGAGACGATGACCTTGGTGAAGTCCTCGTTGAAGATGTCGCGGACGACCCGGACGGTCATGTCCGGCTCGCCGTACAGCAGCGCGGGGGCGTTGCCGGTCGCGGCCTTCTTCTGGATGTCCTCCCACTGCTGCTGCAGCCGCTGGACGTCGCGGGTCAGCTCCTCCTCGGAGGCGCCCTCGGCGGCGGTGCGCACGATGACGCCCGCGTCGTCCGGGACGATCTTCTTGAGGATCTGCTTCAGGCGGGCGCGCTCGTTCTCGGGGAGCTTGCGCGAGATGCCGGTCATCGAGCCCTCGGGCACGTAGACCAGGTAGCGGCCGGGCAGCGAGATCTGGCTGGTCAGGCGGGCGCCCTTGTGGCCGATCGGGTCCTTGGAGACCTGCACCAGCACGGACTGGCCGGACTTCAGCACCGACTCGATCCGGCGCGGGCCACCGTGGCCCAGCGCACCGAAGTTGACCTCGCCGGCGTACAGCACGGCGTTGCGGCCCTTGCCGATGTCGACGAAGGCCGCCTCCATCGACGGCAGCACGTTCTGGACCTTGCCCAGGTAGACGTTGCCGACGTACGAGGTGGCCTGCTCCTTGTTGACGTAGTGCTCGACCAGCACGCCGTCCTCGAGGACGCCGATCTGGGTCCGCTGGCCGTTCTGGCGCACCACCATGACGCGCTCGACCGACTCGCGGCGGGCCAGGAACTCGGCCTCGGTGATGATCGGCACCCGGCGGCGGCCCAGCTCGCGGCCCTCGCGGCGACGCTGCTTCTTCGCCTCCAGACGGGTCGAGCCCTTGATGGACTGCACCTCGTCCGGGTCGAAGGACGGCTCGGTGGAACGGCGGCGCGGCTCGCGCACCTTCACCACCGTGCGGACCCCGTCCTCGGTGGTCTCGGCGGTCTCGACGGCACCGGCCTCACCGCTGCGGCGGCGACGACGGCGACGACGGCGGGACGAGGACAGGCCGGCGGCCAGGTCGTCATCGTCCTCGACGTCCTCCTCGACGTCCGCGGCCGGCTCCTCGACGACGGGCTGCCCGGTCTCGACGGCCTCGGCCTCGAACTCCTCGGCCTCGCCACGGCGACGACGGCGGCCGCCCCGACGGCGACGGCGCGACGGACGGTCGTCCTCCCACTCGCCCTCGGTCTCCGGACCGGCGACGGGGGCCTCGACGACGGGCGCCTCGACCGGCACCTCGACGACCCGCTCGACCGGCTTCGCCTTCTCGGCGGCCTTCGCCCTCTCGACGGCCTTGGCCTTCTCGGCCTTCTCCGCCCTCTCGGCCCGCTCAGCCCGCTCGGCCCGCTCGGCGGCCTTCCGCTCGGCGGCCTTCGAACGGCTCGGCGGCTGCACCCGCACCGAGGTGCGCACCCGGCGGCGGCGGCCGACGCCGCTGTACTCGAACTCGTCCTCCTCGCGCTGCGCGGCGGCCGGGGCCTCGACCGGCGCCGGGGCGGCAGCGGCGGGCTGCTGCTGCGCCTGCGGCTGCACGGCGGGAGCCGGGGTGGCGGCCGGGGCGGCGGCGGGCTCCTGGAACACCGGAGCCTGGAAGATCGCGGTGGACGGGCGGACCGCACGGCGGCGCACCCGGTGGGTCGGCTCGGCGGCCGGCGCGGGCTGGACGGCCACGGCCTCCTCGGCCGGCTCCTCCTCGACGGGCTCCTCCGCGGCGGCGGGCTCCTCGACCGGGGTCTCGACGACCGGCGCGGCCTCGACCACGCGGCGGCGACGGGCCCGGCGGGCCGGAGCGGCGGGGGCCTCCTCGGCAGCCGGCTCGGCGGCGGGGGCCTCGGCCACCGGGGCGGCGGCAGTAGGCTCCTCGGCCGGGGTCTCGGCGGCGGCCGGCGCCCCGGCGGGCGCCTCGGCGCGCTTGCGGGTGCGGCGGGCCCGGGCGGGCTTCTCCGCCTTCTCGTCCTTCTCGGCGGCCGGCTCAGCGGCCTTCTCGACCGGCTTCGCGGCCGCCTTCGCGCTTGTCTTCGCCGTCTTCTCGGCGGCGGGCGCCTCGGCGGCGGCCGGCTCGGTGACCACGACCGGGGTCGCCTCCGGCGTCCCGGCCGGAGCCTCGGCGCGCTTGCGGGTCCGGCGGGCCCGGACCGGCTTCTCGGCCACCGGCTCGGCGGCCGGTGCGGCCTGTGCCTCGGCGGCGGGCGCCTCGGCCTGGACGACCGTCTCGGCCGTCTCGGCGGCCGCACCCTGCGGGGTGCCCGCCGGGCGGGACACCGCACGGCGACGGCGGCGCGGCGGCGCCGCGGAGGTGCCCTCGCCGCCGGTCGGGGCGGTCTCGTTCTGTTCCGTCGCCGCGTTCTGCTGCGGATCGGTGTTATCGAGCATGCGGGTGGATCTCCCGTCAGGCCCCCGGGCTCCACATCCGGGCACGGCACGGCACCCGTGGCCGGCCGGCATCGCGAGGATGCTCGGGCCGGACCCTTTCACGGTGCCGCCGCGCGGACGCGAGGCCGCACAGGGGCTCGTAGTCTCGCTCGGCGCCCCGCCGCACGGCGGGGTGTCGAAAGTCTTCTGGTCTGACCAGTCTTCTGAGGTTTTCCCAAGCTGTGCCGTTCCCCAACCCCGGGTGGCTCCCGGACGGGGTTCCCGGGCCCACCGACCGTCCTGGTCGGCGGGCCTCAGGTGGCCGGCCTGTGCTGCGACGACGCTCGCTCCCCTGGGGAGCCGCGGGAACCTGGAGGACCGTCGGGCCCAGTGAGGCACTGGACCCGGCCTCCGCCCGTCAGGCGGACGCGGCCCCGCGCACCCCGGCGGCTGTCAGCCGGCCGGGGCCGCGGCGCGGTCGAGCGCCAGCGGGTCGGTCACCGTGCCGGACTCCTCGTCGAGCGGCCCCTGCGCCAGCCTGGTCACCTCTGCGGGGACCGGCGGCGCCAGGTCGGCCGTCACACGGAGACCGGACAATACGTCGTCGGGTCGTACGGCTGGTGTGGCGTGTCGTACTACCAGGCGCAGTATCGCACAGGGACGGCCGGTCCGAACATCGCGGTCCGCTTCGGCCGCCGTGTCCGCACCGTCGACGACCTGCGGCGCGGCGATCTCGAGCGCCGCCACCGGACCGCGCGCGTCGAAGACCCGCACGCCGTTCTTGGTCACGCGTTCGACCTCGACCCGCTCGGCGGCGAGGAACACCGCGACCGCGCGGGCGGCCTCCTGAGGCTCGACGCCGTCCAGCCGGACCAGCCACTCGGAGGCCTCCAGGCGCTCCACGAAGTTCGGCGTCCGGACCTCGACCGCGTCGATCACGTCCAGTCCAGTCGGCAGCGACTCGTCCAGCTGTGCCCGCAGTTCCTCCGGGTCACGGAGGGCGGCCAGGCCGATCTCCAGGTACTCCGCCTCGCTCGCCACCCCGGTCGGGGCCGCGTTGGCGTAGGACACCTTCGGGTGCGGGGTGAAGCCGGCCGAATAGGCCATCGGCACGGAGGACCGGCGCAGGGCGCGCTCGAAAGCGCGCTGGAAGTCGCGGTGGCTGGTGAAGCGGAGCCGGCCGCGCTTGGTGTAGCGGAGACGGATCCGCTGCACCGTCGGCGCGGGCGGAGGACCGTCGGGCGTACGGCGTGCCAGGGTCGCTCAGTCCTTAGTCAGTTGTCCCCGTCCGGCGCGACGGCTGCCGCCGCTGTCCGGACTCTGTCACCTCAAAGGGTACGCGCCCCGCCACCCCCCTCGTCCCGCCCCTGGTCAGCCGCGCCCCGACGCCCCCGGCCGTCGTCCGCCCGGCGAACGCGTGGAGCCCTCCCCGATTCCCGGGGAGGGCTCCATCCGTCACTTCGAGCACGTCACGCGGCCCGGACCCACCCGATCCGCGCTATCCGTACCACCCGCACCATCAACTAGCCCTGCGGGGCAGCCCCGTTGACCACGGCCAGCGGCAGCAGCTTCTTCCCGGTGGGACCGATCTGGATCTTGAGATCCATCTGCGGGCACACGCCGCAATCGAAGCACGGGGTCCAACGGCAGTCGTCGACCTCGACCTCCTCCAGGGCGTCCTGCCAGTCCTCCCAGAGCCAGTCCTTGTCGAGGCCGCTGTCCAGGTGGTCCCAGGGCAGCACCTCCTCGTAGGTGCGCTCGCGGGTGGTGTACCAGTCGACGTCGACGCCGGTGCCGGCCAGGCCCTTCTCGGCGGAGGCCATCCAGCGGTCGTAGGAGAAGTGCTCGCGCCAGCCGTCGAAGCGGCCGCCGTCCTCGTAGACGGCGCGGATGACGGCGCCGATGCGGCGGTCGCCGCGGGACAGCAGGCCCTCGACGATGCCGGGCTTGCCGTCGTGGTAGCGGTAGCCGATGTTCTTGCCGTACTTGCGGTCGCCGCGGATCGAGTCACGCAACTTGGCCAGCCGGGCGTCGGTCGCCTCGGCGGACAGCTGCGGGGCCCACTGGAACGGGGTGTGCGGCTTGGGCACGAACCCGCCGATGGAGACGGTGCAGCGGATGTCGTTCTGGCCGGTGACCTCGCGGCCCTTCTGGATGACGTTCTTCGCCATCGCGCCGATCTGGAGCACGTCCTCGTCGGTCTCGGTGGGCAGGCCGCACATGAAGTACAGCTTCACCTGGCGCCAGCCGTTGCCGTAGGCGGTGGCGACGGTGCGGATCAGGTCCTCCTCCGACACCATCTTGTTGATCACCTTGCGCATGCGCTCGCTGCCGCCCTCGGGGGCGAAGGTGAGGCCCGAGCGACGGCCGTTGCGGGACAGCTCGTTGGCGAGGTCGATGTTGAAGGCGTCGACGCGGGTGGACGGCAGCGACAGGCCGATCTTGTCGTCGCTGTAGCGGTCGGCCAGGCCCTTGGCGATGTCCCCGATCTCGGTGTGGTCGGCGCTGGACAGCGACAGCAGGCCCACCTCCTCGAAACCGGTCGCCTTCAGCCCGCGCTCCACCATCTCGCCGATGCCGGTGATGCTTCGCTCCCGCACGGGGCGCGTGATCATGCCGGCCTGGCAGAAGCGGCAGCCGCGGGTGCAGCCGCGGAAGATCTCCACGGACATCCGCTCGTGCACGGTCTCCGCGAGCGGGACGAGCGGCTGCTTCGGGTAGGGCCACTCGTCGAGGTCCATCACGGTGTGCTTGGACACCCGCCACGGCACGCCCGGGGCGTTCGGCACGACGCGGCCGATCCGGCCGTCGGCCAGGTACTCCACGTCGTAGAACTTCGGCACGTACACCCCGCCGGTACGGGCGAGGCGCAGCAGCAGCTCGTCGCGTCCGCCCGGGCGGCCCTCGGCCTTCCAGCCGCGGACGAGCTCGGTGATGTCGAGCACGGCCTGCTCGCCGTCGCCGACCACCGCGCAGTCGATGAAGTCCGCGATCGGCTCGGGGTTGAACGCGGCGTGGCCGCCGGCCAGGACGATCGGGTCCTCGTCGGTGCGGTCCTTGGCCTCCAGCGGGATGCCGGCCAGGTCGAGCGCGGTGAGCATGTTGGTGTAGCCGAGCTCGGTGGAGAACGACAGGCCGAACACGTCGAAGGCCTTCACCGGGCGGTGCGCGTCCACGGTGAACTGCGGGACGTCGTGCTCGCGCATCAGCGCTTCGAGGTCCGGCCAGACGCTGTAGGTGCGCTCGGCGAGCACGCCCTCGCGCTCGTTGAGCACCTCGTAGAGGATCATGACGCCCTGGTTGGGCAGGCCGACCTCGTAGGCGTCGGGGTACATCAGCGCCCAGTGGACGTCGCAGGCGTCCCAGTCCTTGACGGTCGAGTTGAGCTCGCCGCCGACGTACTGGATCGGCTTCTGGACGTGCGGGAGGAGGGCCTCCAGGCGTGGGAAGACCGATTCGACAGTCATGTACTAGGAACCCTTACGACGTGATTCGGTGCCGCGCGCATCGGCAGGCGACGGCGGGGAGGGGTGACCCTCAAGGGTAGCCCAATCCGGGGAAAGGCCCGCTGGCTCACCCCCGGGCTCACCCCCCGCCCGGGCCGGGCACCCGCCCGCGCTCCGGCGCGGCCGCCCCGGTCCGGCCCGCCCCGGCACGCGCAGTGCGCGCCCGCCGCCCGGCGCCGTCCGCCGTTGACATGCTCGGACCACTCATGCGGTACTGACAGGGCCCCGCCAGAGACCTCTGCACCCCTTCCGGACAAGGGAGTTGGGCCGTACGCTCAACCCCCTCGCCGACTCCCCCCGGCGACCCGTCCCCGGCGCGCAGGGCCCCGCCCCCGGCCCCGCAGGCCGCGTCCGTCGGCGCCCCCGCGCGCCCCGGCGGCCCGACGGCCCGACGAGCCGGGCGGCCGCGCGAACACACCCCAGGGGACACGCCCTAGGAGAGCCATGACCGACACCGACCGGCGGGTCCGCCCGCCCCGGCCCCTCGGCAGCCGGGCGGCCCGCTACCCCGCGCCGGCCCAGGCCGAGGCCGCGGCCCGGCGGCTCGCGCTGCGCCACCCGGAGCGGTGCCGGCTGCGCGAGGTGGGCCGCTCGCGGGCCGGGCGCCCGCTGCTGCTGCTGTCCGTCGACCGGGGCCCGCGCGCGGTGCTGGTCGTCGGCGGCCCGCACCCCAACGAGCCGATCGGCACGGCCGGCGCCCTGCGGCTGGCCGAGGTGCTGCTGGCGCGCCCCACCCGGCCCGGCCTGTCCTGGCACCTGCTGCTCTGCCTGGACCCGGACGGCGCCGCGCTCAACGCGGGCTGGCTGGACGGGCCGCTCACCATGCGCCGGCACTACGAGCACTTCTTCCGCCCCTCGTTCGAGGAGCAGCCCGAACTGCTGCCGGCCGCCGACGCGGGCCGGCCCCCGATGCCGGAGAGCCTGGCGCTGACCGGCCTGATCGACGAGCTGCGCCCGTTCCTGCAGTGCTCGATGCACGGGGTGGACTTCGGCGGCGCCTTCATCCAGCTGACCGCTCCGGTGCCCGGGCTGCCCGAACTCTTCGCCTCCTCGGTGCGCCGGGCCGGCATCCCGCTGGACGTCGACCCCTTCGACGCGGTCGGCTGGGCCAGCCCCTTCCCCGGCACCTATCTGATGCCCTCGGCGGACGGCGCCGGCCGGTCACGGGCGCTGCCGGACGAGCCGGAGCTGTCCACCTGGTCGTACGCCGGCCGCCACGGCGGGGTGACGGCCGTGCTGGAGGTGCCGATGTGGGCCGTGGACGCGGTCGGCGACGGCCGTCCGCACCCGGCGGCGGACCGGGCGGTCGGCGCCGCGGCCCGGACGCTGCGCGAGCGCGCCGAGGAGCTCTCCGGGCTGCTGGCCCACGTGCCCGCGCACACCCGGGCGGCGCACGGCGCACTGGTGCGCGCGGCCGGGTTCACCCTGGAGTTCTGCCCGTCGGTGGCCCAGGAGTGGCTGGCCCGCTGGTGCGCCGAGCCGCTCACGGTGTCCCGGGTGACCACCGCCGGGATCGTCGCGGCCCGGATCCCGCTGCGGGTGGCGTCGACGGTGCTGCGGCTGCTGGCGGACACCGGCGGTCCGACCGTGGCGGCGGCCCGCGGCCGGGCCCGCGACATCGTCACCGAGAGCCTGGGCCAGCTGCACCACCGCTTCGGCGCCCGCTGGGTGCCGGTCCAGGAGCAGCTGGCCCACCAGGTCCGCGCGGCGCTCACCGCCGCCGACTGCCTGCTCTGACCGGGGCCGCGGCCCGCCGCAACCGGGCAACAACTACCCACCCACAGCGCCCAGTTGAAAAACACCAAGGGCCGACCCGAGAAATTCCCGGGCCGGCCCTCGACCGACGAACGCGTGGACGGACGGTCCGCTCAGGCCGCTATCGGCCGCTGGCTGCGGACCGCCTGGAGCAGCCCGATCGCAATCCAGACCGCGAACATCGACGACCCCCCGTAGGAGACGAACGGCAGCGGGATGCCCGCCACCGGCATGATGCCCAGGCACATCCCGATGTTCTCGAAGGCCTGGAAGGAGAACCAGGCGATGATCCCCGCGGCCACGATCGTCCCGTACAGGTCGGTCGCCTGCCGGGCGATCCGGCAGGCCCGCCACAGCACCACGCCGACCAGCAGGATGATCGCCAGCGCCCCGACGAAGCCCAGTTCCTCACCGGCCACCGTGAACACGAAGTCGGTCTGCTGCTCCGGCACGAACTGCCCGGTGGTCTGCGTCCCGTGGAACAGCCCCTTGCCGGTCAGCCCGCCCGAGCCGATCGCGATCCGGGCCTGCGCGGTGTTGTAGCCGACGCCGGAGGGGTCCAGCTGCGGGTTGGCGAAGGCCGCGAAGCGGTCGATCTGGTACTTGCTCAGCACCCCGAGCTTCCAGATCGCCACACACCCGCCGGTGCCCGCCACCAGCAGCCCGAGCACCCAGCGGTTGGCCGCCCCCGAGCCGAGCAGGATGCCCAGCACGATCGCGGCCATCACCATCACCGAGCCGGCGTCCGGCATCAGCAGCACGACGCACATCGGCAGGAAGGCCCAGACCAGGCCGCGGAACACCGCCCGGTGCGAGGGGTACTCCCGCTCCCCCGCGTCCACCTGGTCGGACAGCACGACCGCCATCGCCAGCACGATCCCGAGCTTCGCGAACTCGGCGGGCTGGATGGAGAAGCCGCCGCCCAGCTGGATCCAGGAGTGCGCGCCGTTGATGGTCGAGCCCAGCGGGCTGAGCGTGGCGAGCAGCATCAGGATCACGCCGATGTACAGGAACGGCACGAGGGTGCGGAAGCGCCGGCTCCCTATCCCTATCACCACCGAGCACAGCACCAGCCCGACGACCAGGTTGGTCAGGTGCCGGTACAGGAAGTACTGCGGGTCGCCGTGGGTGAGCGAGTCCCGGCCGCGGGTGGCCGACCAGACCAGCAGGGAGCTGCCGAGCGACAGGGCCAGCGCGGCGAGCAGCAGTATCCAGTCCAGCCGCCACAGCGGGGAGTCCTTGGCCAGGGCCTTGGAGACCCCGCTGCGCTGCGGGCTCAGCCGCAGTTGCCGGTAGGAGCCGTAGGAGGTCATGCCCGCCCCCTTCCCGGGCCGCGGTTCGGTTCGAGTGCGGCGTCGGCCGCGGTGCCCGGGGCGGGCCGGTCGTTCGGCTGCGCCGGGTCCAGGAAGGCCGAGGCCGGGGCGGGTTCGCCCGGCACCTGTTCCAGGAAGGCCGGCGCCGGGCCGGGCAGACCCTGTGCCTGGTCCGGCGACGCCAGGAGGCCCGGGCCCGCGACGGCCTGCGCCGGGCCGACGGTGTCGGCGGTGTCGGCGGTGTCGGCGGTGTAGGCCGCCGGCTTGATGATCGCGGTGCCGTCCGGGTTGAACTTCGGCAGTTCGGCCTGCGGCGCGGGCAGCAGCGCCTTGCCGTTGTCGATGTTGCCCTTGTCGTCGACGCCGTACAGCGCCTGGTAGATCCGGCGAACCGCGTCGCCGGAGCCGCCGGAGCCGGTGCCGCCCTGGCTTATCGTCATGACGACCGCGTAGTCCTTGCTGTACGTGGTCAGCCAGGAGGTGGTCTGCTTGCCCTCGACCTCGGCGGTGCCGGTCTTGGCGTGCAGCTCGATCTTGTTCTGCGGCCAGCCGGCGCCGGAGAACTTCCAGGCGGCGGTACCGCCGGTGATGACGCCCGCGGTGGCCTGGTCGATGTAGCTCAGCAGCTTCTGGGAGCCGGGGAACTTGCCGTCCTCGTGCGGGGCGATCTCGCGGACGAGGTCCCCGCTCGGGCTTATCACCGCCTTGGCGATGGTCGGCCGGTAGAAGGTGCCGCCGTTGGCCAGCGCCGAGTAGATCCGGGCCATCTGGACCGGGGTGACGAGCGTGTCGCCCTGGCCGATCGCGAAGTTGACGGCGTCACCGGCGCGCATCTGGTAGCCGTCGACGCAGTTCTCCTTGGCGATCTGGTCGGAGAAGCTGGTGCCGCCCTTCTGCGCCTGCGCGCACCAGGCGTCCTTGTTGTTGTCGTAGAAGGACTGCTTCCACTGCCGGTCCGGCACCCGGCCGGTGACCTCGCTGGGCAGGTCGATGCCGGTCTTGGCGCCGAGGCCGAACTGGTGGGCGGTCTTGAAGAACCAGTCGCCCGGCTCCTTCTTCGGCTTGATGCCGCCGTCCTTCATCCACTGGTCGTACGCCAGGCCGTAGAAGACGGTGTCGCAGGAGACCTCCAGCGCCTTCTCCAGGGAGATGGAGCCGAAGTTCTCGCTCTCGAAGTTCTTGAACTCGCGGCCGCCGATGGTCATGCTCTTCGGGCACGCGTACGTCCCGTCCAGCGAGTAGCCGGCCTCGACGGCGGCGGTGGTGGAGACGACCTTGAAGGTCGAGCCGGGGGCGGACTGACCCTGTATGGCCCGGTTCAGCAGCGGGAAGTTGGAGTCCTTGCTGGTCAGCGACTGGTAGTCCTTGCCGGTGATGCCGCCCACCCAGAGGTTGGGGTCGTAGGTCGGCGCACTGGACATCGCGACGATCCGGCCGGTGTGGACGTCCATCACCACGGCGGCGCCGGAGTCGGCCTCGTAGTTGCGGTTGGTGACCTTGTCGAAGGTCTTCCGGGCGTCGGCCATGGCCTGCGCCAGGTTGTCCTCGACCACCTTCTGCACCCGGGCGTCGATGCTGGTGACCAGGTTGTTGCCGGTCTGCGGGGCGGCGGTGCCGGCGGTGCCGATCACCCGGCCGAGGTTGTCCACCTCCAGCTGGGTGATGCCGGCGGTGCCGCGCAGGTCGCGGTCGTACACCGACTCCAGTCCGGCCCGGCCGATCTGGTCGGCCGGCAGGTAGCGGTCCAGGCCGGCCTTGGAGGCGGTCTTGCTGACCTCCTCGTCGGTGACCGGCGAGAGGTAGCCGAGCACCTGGGCCATGTTGGCGCCCTCGGCGCCGGTGTAGCGGCGCACGGCGGTGGGCTGCGCGGTGACCCCGGGGAAGTCCTCGCGGCGCTCCATTATCTGCATCGCCTGCTGGGTGGTCGCCTCCTTGGTGACCGGGATCGGCTGGTAGGGCGAGCCGTTCCAGCAGGGCTGCGGGGTCTTGGCGTCGCAGAGCCGGGTCTTCTCCTGCACGTCCTTGGCGGGCATCCCCAGCACCTCGGCCAGCCGGCCGAGCACCGCCTTGCCGCCGTCCTTCTGCTGCAGCAGCGAGGTGCGGCTGACCGAGACCACCAGCCGGGCCTCGTTGCCGGCCAGGATCCGCCCGGAGGCGTCCAGGATCTCGCCGCGGACGGCCGGTTCGACCACCTCGCGGATGTGGTTGCCGGTCGCCTTGGCGGTGTAGACGCTGGCGTTGCGGATCTGCAGGTACCACAGCCGTCCGCCGAGGGTGGCGAGCAGCGACAGGACCAGGATCTGCAGCACCACCAGACGGATCGTCACCCGCCGGGTACGGCCGGTCTCGGGGATGTTGCTCACGTCTCGTGCGCTCCAGGATGCGGGAAGTCGGGAGGTCGGGGGCCGGGCCGGTTACGGGCGCCGGACGAAGCCGGGCATGCGCCGCTTCTTGTAGGACGGGCCGGCCGAGGCATCGCGCGTGGTGCGGTAGCGGGCCAGCGTGCCCAGGCCGGAGCCGCCCTGGTCGTCGTCGGTGGCCGCGGTCACCGGGTCGCGCCCGAAGCGGCGGCCGACCAGCATCACCAGCGGCACCACGAACGGCGCCAGCAGCACGTCGTACAGCAGGGCGCTGACCACCAGGCCGCCGAGGCCGACGTGCCGGGCCGCGGTGTCGCCGACCAGGGCGCCGACCATCGCGTACAGCAGGGTGGAGGCGACCGCCGCGGCGGCCACCACCATCAGCGCGCTGGACACCGACCGCTGGCGGCCGTGGTCCGGGCGCAGCAGCCCGGCGGCGTAGCCCATCAGGCAGAGCACCAGCGCGTAGCGGCCGATCGCGTGGTCGGAGGGCGGCGCGAGGTCGGCCAGCAGGCCGGCCGAGAAGCCGACCACGCAGCCGCCGGACGGCCCGTAGACCATGGCCAGGCCGACCACGACGAGCAGCAGTATGTCCGGGGTGGCCCCCGGGAGCTGGAGCCGTCCGAAGACGCTGACCTGGAGGATCAGGCCGAGCAGGATCAGGCCGGCGGAGACGGGGATGCGGGCGAGGCGCATGGCTCAGTTCCCCCCAGTGGGCTTGGCGGGCGGGGCGGCGGGCGCGGCCGGGGTCTGGGCCGGGGCGGCCGGGGCCTGGGCGGGGGCCGGCGGCAGGACGGCGTCGCGCGGGTCGGCGCGCGGCGGCACGACCACCACGCCGACCAGGTCCAGCCGGGTGAACTGGACGAAGGGCTCGACCAGGATGGTCTTGGTCAGCTGGCCCGGGGTGGCCTCGACCTCGACGACCTTGCCGACCGGCACGCCGGGCACGAACGGGCGGCCGCTCTGCGAGCCGAAGGTGACCAGCCGGTCGCCGGCCTTGACCTGGGCCTTGCCGTTGAGCAGCGAGACCTTCATCGGGCTGGTGCCGCCGCCGGAGGCGAAGCCGATCTCGCCGGAGGCCTCCAGCCGGGTGCCGGCCGAGAAGCCGGGGTCGGAGGCGAGCAGCACGGTGGCGGTGGTCGGGGCGACGGTGGTGATCCGGCCGACCAGGCCCTGACCGTTGATCACCGTCATGTCGCGGGTGAGGCCGTCGTCGCTGCCGGCGTCGATGGTGATGGTCCAGGAGAAGCCCTGGGCGGGGCCGATCGCGATGACCTGGGCGGCCTTGACGGTGTAGCCGCCAGCGCCGGCGGTGCGCAGCAGATCGTCGAGCTGCTTGGTGCGCCCGGTGGCCATGTCGGAGGAGGCGAGCTTCTGCCGCAGTTCGGTGTTCTCGCGGGCGAGCTCGTCGGTGCGGCCGTTGTTGGAGGCGGCGTCGCGGAAGGCCCGGACGGTGTCGGCGACCGGGTCGACGACGGTGGCGGCGCCGCGCTCGACCGGGCCGAGGACGCTGGCGGCGGCGTGTCGGGCACCGCCGAGGGGGGAGCTCTCACCGCCCTTGATGTCCACGGTGACGAGTGCGAAGGCGACGGCCACCAGCAGGATGAGCAGCAGCCGGCTCTCTCGTGTGTCCCTCACGGTGCTGGTACTGCCCCTTCGTACCTGGTCGGCCGCCCGGGCTGTGGGGCCCGGGCGGCAGCCCGTTCAGTTGAGTGTCGGATATCTCGGTGGTGCTAACGGCGCGGGGAGGCGTCCAGTACCTGCTGGAGCGCCTCGAACTCCTCGACGCACTTGCCGGAGCCGAGCGCGACCGAGTCGAGCGGGTTCTCGGCGATGTGGATCGGCATGCCGGTCTCGCGGCGCAGCCGCTCGTCGAGGCCGCGCAGCAGGGCGCCGCCGCCGGTGAGCACGATGCCGCGGTCCATCACGTCGCCGGCCAGCTCGGGCGGGCACTGGTCGAGGGTGGTCTTCACGGCGTCGATGATCGAGTTGACCGGCTCGTCGATGGCCTCGCGGACCTCGGCGGCGGAGATGACCACGGTCTTGGGCAGGCCGCTGACCAGGTCGCGGCCGCGGATCTCGGCGTGCTCGTCCTTCTCGCCCTCCAGGCCGAAGGCGCTGCCGATGCTCATCTTGATCTGCTCGGCGCTGCGCTCGCCGAGGAGCAGCGAGTACTCCTTCTTGATGTGCTGGACGATCGCGTTGTCCAGCTCGTCGCCGGCGACCCGGATGGACTGGGCGGTGACGATGCCGCCGAGGGAGATGACCGCGACCTCGGTGGTGCCGCCGCCGATGTCGACGACCATGTTGCCGGTGGCCTCGTGGACGGGCAGCCCGGCGCCGATGGCGGCGGCCATCGGTTCCTCGATGATGTGCACCTGGCGGGCACCGGCCTGCGAGGAGGCCTCGATCACGGCGCGGCGCTCGACTCCGGTGATGCCGGAGGGCACGCAGACCACGACCCGGGGGCGGGCGAGGTAGCGGCGGCGGTGGATCTTGAGGATGAAGTAGCGGAGCATCCGCTCGGTGATCTCGAAGTCGGCGATCACGCCGTCCTTGAGCGGGCGGATGGCGACGATGTTGCCCGGCGTCCGGCCGATCATCTTCTTCGCCTCGGCGCCGACCGCCAGGATGCCGCCGGTGTTGGTGTTCACCGCGACGACGGACGGCTCGTTGAGGACGATCCCCTTGCCCCTGACGTACACCAGCGTGTTGGCAGTTCCAAGGTCGATCGCCAAGTCGCGGCCGATGAACGACAGGTTGCTCGCCATGGGGTGTGGTTGCCTTCCCGGGCTCGGAGTTCATAGGGGGGTTGGACGAGAGCGCGCCCACGCTCGGGCGGAGCCAGCTGAGCTGCCTTACCGGGCCCTTGAGTCGCGTCCATCGTAGTCACGCGGCGCGGCACGGACGTCGATGCGGGGCATACCGTCCATTGTCCGGAGCGTGTTCGCTTCTCCGGGCATTGGGACGCCGTGTCGGCGCCTCTGGTTGCTTATTTCACGATAAAAGTGCCCCGGCCGGGCCAATGGTCCCGACCGGGGCAGTGCCAAGGTCCCTCGGGCGTGTCGCCCGGCTGGACTCAGGCGTGCGCCGGGAAGAAGATCTTGATCTCGCGCTCGGCCGACTCCGGGGAGTCCGAGGCGTGGATCAGGTTCTCGCGGGTGATCGTCGCGTAGTCGCCGCGGATGGTGCCGGCCCCGGCCTCCAGCGGGTTGGTCGCACCGGCCAGCATCCGGATGCCGCGGACGACCTCCTCGCCCTCGACGATCAGGGCGATCGACGGGCCGGAGGTCATGAACTCCAGCAGCGGCTCGTAGAACGGGCGGCCGACGTGCTCCGCGTAGTGCTGCTCCAGCGTCGCCCGGTCGAAGGTGCGCAGCTCGACGGCGGTGAGCCGCCAGCCGGCCTTGCGCTCGATGCGGCTGATGATCTCGCCGGCCAGGCCACGCTGGACGGCGTCGGGCTTGAGCAGGACGAGAGTGCGCTGGGACACGGTGCGTCTCCTGGGGATTCGGTACGGCAAGGCGGTCGGGCCGACGGGCGGGAGCCGACACGGCAGAGATTACCTTGCGTGTGCGGCGTGTCGGCCCGCCGGTCCGGGCCCTAGACCGGTACGGCGGCCGCCTCGGCGGCGGCCCGGGCGGCCTTGAACTCGTCCACCTTGCGGCCGTAGTGCACCGAGCACCACCACAGGCCGGCGAAGACCACACCGAGGCCGAACATGGTCGGCAGGATGAAGCCGCTGGCGATCAGGCCGATCTGCAGCGCCCAGCCGACGGCCACCGCACCAGGGCGGTTGATCATGCCGCAGAGCGCGATGCACAGCGCCATGACGATCCCGGTGACGATCCAGATCGTGGCCGTGGAGACGCTCGACAGCTGCATCGCGACCAGCGCGGCGAACATGGCCAGGAGAGCCTCGCCGATCAGGGTCGAGGAGCAGAGGGTCCTCATGTCACTTCCTCCCGAGCAGCAGGCGGGCCTCGCCCACCGTGATGACCGAACCGGTGACCAGCACCCCGGCGCCGCCGAGGTCGCCCTCCTCCTCGGCGAGGGTGACGGCGGCCGCGATGGCGTCGTCGAGCCGGGGCTCGACCTGGACGCGGTCCTCGCCGAAGATGTCGACGGCCAGCGCCGCCAACTCGTCGACGTCCATCGCGCGGTGGGTGGAGTTCTGGGTGATGACGACCTCGGCGAGGACCGGCTCGAAGGCCTCCAGCACGCCGGCCACGTCCTTGTCCCCGGAGGTGCCGATCACGCCGACGAGCCGGGTGAAGCCGAAGGACTCGCCGAGGGCGGCGACGGTGGCGCGGGCGCCGTGCGGGTTGTGCGCGGCGTCCAGGATGATCGTGGGGCTGCGGCGGACGACCTCCAGGCGGCCGGGCGAGGAGACGCCGGAGAAGGCCTGGCGGACCTTGTCCACGTCGAGCTGCCCGCCGCGGGCGCCGCCGACGCCGAAGAAGGCCTCGACCGCGGCCAGCGCCAGCACCGCGTTGTGCGCCTGGTGCTCGCCGTGCAGCGGGATGAAGACGTCCTCGTACTCCTCGCCGCCGAGCCCGCGCAGCGTCACCAGCTGGCCGCCGACGCCGAGCTCACGGCGGATCACGCCGAACTCCATGCCCTCGCGGGCCACCGTGGCGTCGACCTCGACGGCGCGCCGCAGGATGTTCTGGGCGGCGTCCAGCTGCTGCTGGGCGACGACGGCGACGGCACCGGACTTGATGATCCCGGACTTCTCGACCGCGATCTCGCCGGTGGTCTCGCCGAGCTTGTCGGTGTGGTCCAGCCCGATCGGGGTGATCACGGCGACGGCGGCGTCGATGACGTTGGTGGCGTCCCAGGAGCCGCCCATGCCGACCTCGACCACGGCGACGTCCACGGGGGCGTCGGCGAAGGCGGCGTAGGCCATGCCGGTCAGCACCTCGAAGAAGGACATCGGCACCGGCTGCGCCGCGTCGACCATCTGCACGTACGGCTCGATGTCGCGGTAGACCTCGACGAAGCGCTCGGGGGTGATCGGGGCGCCGTCCAGGGTGATCCGCTCGGTGACGCTCTCCACGTGCGGGCTGGTGTAGCGGCCCGTGCGCAGTTCGAAGGTGTTGAGCAGCTGCTCGATCATCCGGGCGGTGGAGGTCTTGCCGTTGGTCCCGGTGATGTGGATGGAGGGGAAGGACCGCTGGGGCTGGCCCAGGATGTCCATCAGCGCCTCGATCCGGTCGAGCGAGGGCTCCAGCTTGTTCTCCGGCCAGCGCTTGGAGAGCTCCACCTCGACATCGCGCAGGGTGTCGTCGGTGTCGCCGTCGGCGGGGCGGAGGGTGTACGGGTTCGGGTCGGCCTTGTCGCTCACGACCACAGTCTACGGAGGGTTGGCGGGCCGTCCTCACGGGGTGAGAACGACCACTTTGGTCGGAGTTTCCAATTTGCCCCCTTTACTATCTCTTTGGCGAATTTGAACCGCAACGAAGCATCGATTCGCACCCCCTGGAGCCGCGCTGCCTTTGATCACGAGGAGTACTACGCCATGCCCGACGCTCTGCACGACTGGATCGTGCTCCGCCAGGACGCCGTCGTCTGGTTCGCCGGACTGGTCTCACTGGCGCTCGTCGGCTACATGGCCTTCGTCTTCGGACGCTTCCTCCTGTACTGGGCCGGCTCCCGGCACGCCTTCCGGCACAACCGGCCCGCCGAGCCCGGCGACCCGGCCGCCTTCCAGTGGCACCTGGTGATCCCCTGCCGCGACGAGGAGGCCGTGGTCACCCAGACCCTGGCCGGCCTGCGCGCCAGTGCGCCCGAGGCCCACCTGTGGGTGATCGACGACGACAGCGAGGACGCCACCCGCGACCTCGTCCTCGCCGCCGCGGCCCACGACGACCTCGTCCACCTCGTCCAGCGCCGCCGCCCGCACGCCCGGATCGGCAAGGGCGCCGCCCTCAACGCCGCCTACCGCGAGATCACCGCCTGGCTGCCCGAGGACACCGACCGCTCCCGCGTGGTGATCGGCGTCGTCGACGCCGACGGACGGCTCGACCCCGGCACCCTCCCCCAGGTCTGCAACGACAAGGCGCTCAGCCGCCCCGACACCGGCGCCGTACAGATCGGCGTGCGGATGCGCAACGCCGACGACGAACTCCCACTGCCCGGCCGCGGCCGGGCCGCCAACGCGTTCGCCCGCGCCCTGGTCCGGATGCAGGACGTCGAGTTCCAGGCCAACAACGCCGGCATGCAGCTGCTGCGCCGCCGCACCGGCAGCGTCGGCCTCGGCGGGAACGGCCAGTTCGTCCGCCTCACCGCCCTCGACTCGCTCACCGCCGAGGAGGGCCGGGCCGGCCGCCCCTGGCCCGAGCGCGCCCTGCTGGAGGACTACGAGTCCGGCCTCGACCTGCGCCTGGCCGGCTGGCGGCTCACCCACGTCACCGAGACCCAGGTCTCCCAGGAGGGCCTGATCTCGCTGCGCCGCTTCCTCACCCAGCGCACCCGCTGGGCCCAGGGCAACATGCAGTGCCTGCGCTACACCGGCCGGGTACTGCGCTCCCCCTTCTACACCTGGTCCGGCAAGGCCGAGGTGCTGTACACCTTCCTGCAGCCCGTCGTCTGCGTGCTGCTGGTCCTGCTGTTCCCGCTCTCGCTCGGGATCACGGCGGCCGGGCTGGTGCTCTTCCCCGCCGAGACCGCCGACTTCCACGTCAGGTTCGGCCCGTGGATGCTGCTCGCCTTCGCGGTCGCCACCCTGCCGATGGTGTTCTGGGGCTTCGCCTACCGCCGGCTCGTCCACCCCGACCGCGGCCGGCTCACCGGACTGCTCTGGGGCGTCCTGATCTGGCTCTACGCCTACCACCTCTTCGTGGTCGCCACCCGGGCCGCCGCCCGGATGCTGCTCGGCCGCAACGGCTGGGCCAAGACCCGGCGCAACGCCGAGAAGGTCGCCCTCGGCTCCCCCACCGCCCTTGAGTCCTGAGCCTCAGTCCTGAGCCCCGCGCTTGAGCCCCGCGCCCGAGCCCTGAGCTGCCCCACCCCCTCGGAGCCTCCCCATGAGCATGTGCCTTCCCCCCGCCAGCGTCGCCGTCGTCCTGGGCACCCGCCCCGAACTGGTCAAGCTCGCCCCGCTGATCCACGAACTCGGCGACGCCACCCGCCTGGTGCACACCGGCCAGCACTGGGACGAGGCGATGTCCGGCCGCTTCCTGCGCGACCTCGACCTGCCCCGCCCCGAGCTGCTCACCGGCGTCGGCGGGCGCCCCCGGGCCGGCCAGATCGCCCAGTCCCTCGGCCAGCTGGACGCCGCCTTCGCCGAGGACCGCCCCGCCGCCGTCGTCGTCCAGGGCGACACCAACGCCACCCTCGCCGGGGCGCTGGCCGCCAACGCCCGGGAGATCCCGCTGGTGCACGTCGAGGCCGGGCTGCGCAGCTTCGACCGGGCGATGCCCGAGGAGCACAACCGGGTGATGGTCGACCACGTCTCCGACCTGCTCTGCGCCGCCACCGGGGACAACGTCGCCAACCTGCGCGCCGAGGCCCTCGCCGAGGAGCGGATCGCGCTCACCGGCAACACCGTCGTCGAGGTGGTCCGCCGTCAGCTGCCGGCCGCGGCCGACCGCGCCGCGCTGCTCGCCGCGCACGGGCTGCGCCCGGACGGCTACGTGCTGGCCACCGTGCACCGCCCGGAGAACACCGACACCGCCGAGGCCCTGGGCGCCGTACTGGCCGAACTGGACCGGATCGCCCGGGCGGGCACCCCGGTGCTGTTCCCGATGCACCCGCGCACCCGGGCCGCCGTCGAGCGCTTCGCACTGGACGCCCTGCTGGAGCGCCTGGCCGTCACCGGGCCGGTCGGGTACGCCGACTTCCTGGGTCTGGCGAGCCACGCCGCGCTGCTGGTCTCCGACTCCGGCGGCGTGCAGGAGGAGTGCACCGTGCTCGGCCGCCCGCTGCTGGTGGTGCGCCGCTCCACCGAGCGTCCGGAGGCGGTGGCGGCGGGCTTCGCCGCGCTGGTGGGCCCCGACGAGGACCTGGGCGAGCTGGCCCGGGCCTGGCTGGCCGACACCCCCGAGCGGCTCGCCCGGCTCGCGGCCACCCCGAGCCCGTACGGCGACGGCCTGGCCTCGGCGCGGATCGCCGCGCTCACCGCCGCGGTCGCCGAACCGGCCGGGCCGGCCCAGCCCGGAGCAGCCGACGCCGGAGCAGTCGGCACCGCAGCAACCGGCTCCACGGCACGGCCGTCGGCCGCCTAGCGCCCTCTTGACAGCCGGATTGGTCTACTCCACCTTGTGAGTCAAGTCTCCTTCCCCGACAGGGACTTGAGTTGTCGGTAGCTCCCGCACGCGCACCATCGACACCCCGGACGGCGCTCCACCCCCACCCCAGGCGCGCCGCCGGGCCTCCCCCACAGGAGATGGAGTCATGCCACCTGCCCGACACCGGCGCCCGCGCGCCGCCCACACCCTGCTCGCCGGGGCCTGCGCCGTCGCCCTCGGCCTGAGCGGGCTCGCCCTCGCCACCGGCACCGGCGCCCAGGCCGCCGACCCCGACCTGATCACCAACGGCGGCTTCGAGACCGGCACCCTGTCCGGCTGGTCCTGCGGCAACGGCGCCGTCCAGAGCACGACCGCGCACTCCGGCCGCTACGCCCTGCAGTCCACCCCGGGCTCGGGCGACACCGGCGAGTGCACCCAGACCGTCGCCGTGCAGCCCTCCTCGACGTACACGCTGAGCTCCTGGGTCCAGGGCTCGTACGTCTACCTGGGTGCCCGCGGCACCGGCGGCACCGACCCCGGCACCTGGACGAACTCCACCGGCTGGGCCCAGCTGAGCACCGGCTTCACCACCGGCCCGGGCACCACCAGCGTCACCGTCTACCTGCACGGCTGGTACGGGCAGCCCGCCTTCCTCGCCGACGACGTCTCGCTGATCGGCCCGGGCGGCCCGCAGCCCTCCCAGAGCCCGACCGCCACCACGTCCCCGAGCCCCACCGGCACCGGAAGCCCCTCCCCCACGGACACCGGCACCGGCAGCCCGACCGCCACCTCGACCGGCAAGCCGCCCGGCCTGCCCAAGCACATCCTGACCGGCTACTGGCAGAACTTCGACAACGGCGCCACCGTCCAGCGGATCAGCGACGTCCCGGCCGCCTACGACATCATCGCGGTCTCCTTCGCCGACGCCACCAGCACGCCGGGCGGGCTGGGCTTCACCCTGGACCCCGCCCTCTCCTCCCGCCTCGGCGGCTACACCGACGCCCAGTTCAAGGCCGACATCGCGGCCAAGCGGGCGGCCGGCAAGAAGGTGGTGCTCTCGGTCGGCGGGCAGAACGGCACGGTGTCGGTGAGCGACCCGACCTCGGCGGCCAACTTCGCGAGCACCGCCCGGGCGCTGATGCAGGCCTACGGCTTCGACGGGATCGACATCGACCTGGAGAACGGCGTCAACGCCGTCTACCTGGGCCAGGCGCTGCACTCGCTGGCGGCGAAGAGCGGCAGCGGGTTCGTCCTCACCATGGCGCCGCAGACCATCGACATGCAGTCGACCGGCATGGAGTACTTCAAGCTGGCGCTGAACGTGAAGGACATCCTCACCATCGTCAACATGCAGTACTACAACTCCGGTGCGATGAACGGCTGCGACGGCAACGTCTACTCGCAGGGCACCGAGGACTTCCTCACCGGGCTGGCCTGCATCCAGCTCAAGGGCGGGCTGCGGCCCGACCAGGTGGGACTCGGGGTGCCGGCCTCCACCAGCGCGGCGGGCGGCGGGTACGTCAGCCCGAGCGTGGTCGACAACGCGCTGGACTGCCTGGCCGCCGGCACCAACTGCGGCAACTACAAGCCCGACACCACCTGGCCGGGCATCGGCGGGGCGATGACCTGGTCGACCAACTGGGACGCCAAGGCGGGCAGCCCGGTCGCGGGCACCATCGGCGCGCACCTGCACGCCATGCCGTGATGCCCCTCCCCGGACCGGGGTTCAGACCCCGGCCCGGGCCTCCGGGACGTGGGCCGCGGGCCCGCCGTGCCGGCGGCGCAACTCGGCCGTGATCTCAGCCAGTTCGCCCTCGGGCAGCAGCGGCAGCATCATCGCGACGCCCTGGAGCAGACCGCCGAGCAGGAAGGTGGTGTCGGCGGTCGAGGCGACCAGGCCGCGCACCTCGGCCACCTCGCCGGCGGCCACCGCCTCGATCAGCCGGGCGGCGTCCGCGCTCTCCTCGTCCACCGCGACCGCGCCGTTGTCGGCCGGGGCGCGCCGGGCCATCGCCCGCAGCACCCGGTCGCCGACCTCGGGCGCGTACGCCTTGCGGACGGCCTCGGCGGCGATCCAGGCGAGCAGGGTGGTCACCTCGCGCTCGGCCCGCTCGGCGAGGAGCAGGTCCAGCTCGTGGTCGAAGGCGAGCTGGTTGCCATGACGGAACGCCAGCAGCAGGGTCGCCGCCCTGGCCTTGGCCTCCTCCACCGCCTCGGCAGGAAGTTCGTCGGCCAATTCCTCGGTCACCACCACGCCATGCCCTCCCGTCCGTCGGCTCAGCAGGAACGCTCAGCAGAAACACCCGTCAGAAACTCCGTGCACACCGTACACATCCGACCTGCAAACTTCCGCGAACCCGCGCGGGCAAGACCGGAATGAATTCGGAAGGAATAGGACCTCACCCGGTCCAGGATGAATATTCGCCGGAAGGGAGCAATGTTGATGGGCTATTAGGCGTAGCAAAAAGAACACCGCCGCCGCGCCCGGCCGAGCCGCCCGGAAACGCCGGAGGGGCCGCACCCCGCGCGTCGCGGAGTGCGGCCCCTCACGGACCGGTGCGGGCTCAGCCCTGCGGCAGCGCCGCGAGCTGGGCGGTGATCCGGGCGATGTCGGCCTCGGCGGCCTCCTGGCGGCCCCGGATCTTGGCGACCACCTCGTCCGGCGCCTTGGCGAGGAACGCCTCGTTGCCGAGCTTGGCCGTGGTCTGCGCCTTCTCCTTCTCGGCGGCCGCGAGGTCCTTGGCGAGGCGCTTGCGCTCCGCCGCGACGTCGATGGTGCCGGAGAGGTCGAGCGCGACGGTGGCGCCGGCGACCGGGAGCGAGGCGGTGGCCGCGAAGCCCTCCTCGGGGACGGTCAGCCGCAGCAGCGAGCGGATCGCGTCCTCGTGGACGGCCAGCACGGTGCCGTCCAGCTCCAGCTTCGCCGGGACGCGCTGCGCGGGCTGCAGGCCCTGGTCCGAGCGGAACCGGCGGACCTCGGTGACGACCTGCTGCAGCGTGGCGATCTCGGCCTCGGCGGCGGTGTCACGGAACCCGCCGTCCGTCGGCCAGTCGGCGACCACCAGCGACTCGGCGCCGGTCAGCGCCGTCCACAGGGCCTCGGTGACGAACGGGACCACCGGGTGCAGCAGCCGCAGCGTGGTGTCCAGGACCTCGCCGAGCACCCGGCGCGCGGCGTCGGCCTGCGGGCCGCCCTTGGCCAGGGTGGTCTTGGAGAGCTCGACGTACCAGTCGAAGACCTCGTCCCACGCGAAGTGGTAGAGCGCGTCCGAGGCCTTGGCGAACTCGTAGCCGTCGTAGAGCGCGTCCACCTCGGCGATGGTGGCGTTCAGCCGCGACAGGATCCAGCGGTCCACTGCGGTGAGCTGCTCCGGCGCGGGCAGCGGGCCTTCGACGGTGGCGCCGTTCATCAGCGCGAAGCGGGTCGCGTTCCAGATCTTGTTGCAGAAGTTGCGCGAGCCCTTGACCCAGTCCTCGCCGATCGGCACGTCGGCGCCCGGGTTGGCACCGCGAGCCAGGGTGAAGCGGACGGCGTCGGCGCCGTAGGCATCCATCCAGTCCAGCGGGTCCACGGCGGTGCCCGAGGACTTCGACATCTTCTTGCCGAACTCGTCGCGGACCAGGCCGGTCAGGGCGACGGTCTTGAACGGCGCCTCACCGTCCATCGCATACAGGCCGAACATCATCATCCGGGCGACCCAGAAGAAGATGATGTCGTGGCCGGTGACCAGGACGTCGGTCGGGTAGAACTTCTCGAGCTCCGGGGTCCGTTCCGGCCAGCCGAGCGTCGAGAACGGCCACAGGCCGGAGGAGAACCAGGTGTCCAGGACGTCAGGGTCCTGGTGCCAGCCCTCGCCGGTGGGCGGCTGCTCGTCCGGGCCGACGCAGACGACCTCGCCGTCCGGGCCGTACCAGACCGGGATCCGGTGGCCCCACCACAGCTGGCGCGAGATGCACCAGTCGTACATGTTGTCGACCCAGTCGAAGTAGCGGCGCTCCAGCTCCTTCGGGTGGATCTCCACCTTGCCGTCGCGCACGGCGTCGCCGGCGGCCTTCGCCAGCGGCTCGACCTTGACCCACCACTGGAGCGACAGCCGCGGCTCGACCACGGTGTGGCAGCGCGAGCAGTGGCCGACCGAGTGCATGTACGGGCGCTTCTCGGCGACGATCCGGCCCTGCTCGCGCAGCGCGCCGACCACGGCCGAGCGGGCCTCCAACCGGTCCAGGCCGAGGAAGGGGCCGTGCACGGTGATCGCACCGCGCTCGTCCATGATGCTCAGGTTGGGCAGGTTGTGGCGCTGGCCGATCGCGAAGTCGTTGGGGTCGTGCGCGGGCGTCACCTTGACGGCGCCGGTGCCGAACTCCGGGTCGACGTGCTCGTCCGCGACGACCGGGATCTCACGGTCGGTCAGCGGCAGCTTGATGGTCCGGCCGACCAGGTGCCGGTACCGCTCGTCGTCCGGGTGGACGGCCACGGCGGTGTCGCCCAGCATCGTCTCGGCCCGGGTCGTGGCGACGACGATCGAGTCCTCGCCCTCGCCGTAGCGGATCGAGACCAGCTCGCCGGGGACCTCCTCGTGCTCCACCTCGATGTCGGACAGGGCGGTGAGGCAGCGCGGGCACCAGTTGATGATGCGCTCGGCCCGGTAGATCAGGCCGTCGTCGAAGAGGCGCTTGAAGATGGTCTGAACGGCCTGCGAGAGCCCCTCGTCCATGGTGAAGCGCTCGCGCGACCAGTCCACGCCGTCGCCCAGGCGGCGCATCTGGCCGAGGATCCGGCCGCCGTAGTTCTCCTTCCACTCCCAGACCTTCTCGACGAAGGCCTCGCGGCCCAGGTCGTGGCGGGACAGGCCCGACTCGGCGAGCTGCTGCTCCACCTTGTTCTGGGTGGCGATGCCCGCGTGGTCCATACCCGGCAGCCAGAGCGTCTCGAAGCCCTGCATCCGCTTGCGGCGGGTCAGGGCGTCCATCAGCGTGTGCTGGAAGGCGTGGCCCAGGTGCAGGGCCCCGGTCACGTTCGGCGGGGGGATGACGATGGTGAACGGGGGCTTGTCGCTCTTGGCGTCCGCGGTGAAGTAGCCACGCTCTACCCAGCGCTCGTACAGCTCGCCCTCTACGTCCGCGGGGGTGTAGGTCGTCGGGAGAGTTGCTGCTTCGTCCCCGGCAAAGGTGCTCACGGGGTGCTGGTTCGTCGTGTCGGTCACGACGCACAGTTTACGTAACCGCAGGCCCGTGTTACGAACCGCTTTCTCCGCGCGGACGCGACCCGCCCGAACGGCTCGGCGGAGGACACCGTACGGTACCGTTCCCGGGCACTCGTCCGGTGTCCGCACGGACCCCGGGACGACACGACGACAGGCCGCGGGTGCGGCGGGGGAGCACGGACGCAGATGTACGGCCAGGGCCAGCAGTATCCGCAGGGACAACCGCAGGGACAGCCTCAGCCGTACGGGGGCCAGCCCCCGTACGGCCCGCCGCAACCGGCGCCGCCCTACGGCGCCCCGCAGCAGCCGCCCCAGTACGGCTACCCGCCGCAGGAGGGCCAGCCCTACGGCGCTCCCCAGCCGCCCTACGGCGCCCCGCAGCAGCCGTACGGCGCCCCGCAGCCCCCGTACGGCTACCCGCCGCAGGCCCCGTACGGCCAGCCGGGCCAGCCGGGCTACCCGCCGCCGCCGAAGAAGGGCCGGACCGGCCTGGTGGTCGGCCTGGTCGTGGGCGCGCTGGTGCTGGGCGGCGGCGGCTTCGCCGCGTGGAAGTTCCTCGGCGACGACCAGGGCGGCCAGTACAAGATCTCCGCGCCGCAGTCGCTGCCGGACGGCTACACCCAGAAGTCGGCCAAGGAGGAGGCCGTCGACCCGGCCAAGCCCGAGGCGGCGAAGTTCGGCAAGAACCTCAACGTGCTGGTGGCCAGCTACAGCAAGGGCTCCGACGCGCTCGACACGCTCTCCGTGGTCGGCGTCTACGGGGAGCTCAACGACCCCGGCCAGATCATCGACGACTCGAAGAAGGACAGCGGCGGGCTGACCTGGTCCACGCCGCTGACGGACTTCCCGGCGCAGGACGGCCACAGCTCCTCGGCGAAGCTCGCCTGCGGCGTGGCCAGCGTCATCGCGGGCAAGGCCGGGCCCACCGTCTGCGTGTGGGCGGACAAGTCCACCACCGGCCGGATCACCTTCAGCAAGATCAGCCTGACCGGCGGCGGCCAGGGCCTCACCCCGGCCCAGGCCGCGGACAGGACCCGGGCGATCCGCGACGCCATGGTCGTCGCCAAGTAACCGGGGCACCGCCCCGCCGCGTCACCACCACGTCCCCGCCGCCACCCGCCGCGCCGGGCGGCACCCGGGCATCGCCATCAGAGAGGCCTCGCGTGACCGAGCAGAACCCCTACGGCCCCCCGCCGCAGCCGGGACACGACGCACCGCCGCCCCCGCCGGCCCCGCCGGGCTACGGCGGCATCCCGCCGCAGAGCCCGCCGCCCGGCTACCCGCCGGTCGGCGAACCGGGCGCCTACCCCGGGTACGGCGCCTACCCGCCGGTGCCGCCGCCGCGCAAGTCCCGCAAGACGCTCTGGACCGTGCTCGGCATCGTCGGCGCCTTCGTGCTGCTGGGCGGCGGCGCGCTCGCCTACTTCGTCTACGACGTCGCCAGCAGCGCGGGCACCCAGAAGATCGTCCTGCCGGCCACGTTCAAGGACCTGCGCCAGAGCGACGACCCCCAGGTCGCCGACACCCTGGAGAAGGGGCTCACCTCCAGCTTCGGCAAGGGCGACGGCAACTGGAGCCCCACCGGGGTGGGCGCCCTCTACCAGAACGCGCAGTCGGACCCGCAGCTGGTCGTGTTCGGGGGCTACGGCAAGGTCCTGGCGCCGAAGCAGGAACTGAACCAGGCGTTCCAGGGCATGGCGTCCACCGGTCGCAAGCTCGACAACCGGCACGTGGTGGACGCCGGCCCCAAGGGCGGCGCGATGGAGTGCGCCACCGTCGTCGGCGGCGAGGGCGAGGCCGGGACCACGATGGGCATCTGCGCCTGGGCCGACAGCAGCGGCCTGGTGATGGTCATGACGGTGGCCGACCCGAGCGCCCAGCCGGACCTGGACAAGCTCGCCGCCGACACCCGCGACCTGCGCGCGGTCGCCGAGGTCCCCAAGTAGTCCACCGGGAACCGCCGGTGACCCTCCGGGCACCGGGAAACGCCGAAGGGCCCCGCACCGGTCGGTGCGGGGCCCTTGCGGATGCGGCGGGCGCGGGTCAGGCGCTCTTCTCGCGCCGCTCGCGCTTGATCATGTCGCGCGGGACGAGGGTGGGGATGGCGTGCTTGGAGACCACGTCCCCGGTGACCACCACGCGGGCGACGTCCTGACGCGAGGGCACCTCGTACATCACGGACATCAGCACCTCCTCCATGATGGCCCGCAGACCGCGCGCGCCGGTGCCGCGCAGGATCGCCTGGTCGGCGATCGCCTCCAGCGCGTCCCGGGAGAACTCCAGCTCCACACCGTCCAGTTCGAAGAGCTTGCGGTACTGCTTGACCAGCGCGTTCTTCGGCTCGGTGAGGATCTGCAGGAGCGCCTCGCGGTCCAGGTTGTGGACGCTGGTGATCACCGGCAGCCGGCCGATGAACTCGGGGATCATGCCGAACTTCACCAGGTCCTCGGGCATCACCTGGCGGAAGTGGTCGCTGGCGTCCGACTCCCGCTTGGAGCGGATGTTGGCGCCGAAGCCGATGCCCTTGGCGCCGGCCCGGCCCTCGATGATCCGCTCCAGGCCGGCGAACGCGCCGCCGACGATGAACAGCACGTTGGTGGTGTCGATCTGGATGAACTCCTGGTGCGGGTGCTTGCGCCCGCCCTGCGGCGGCACCGAGGCGGTGGTGCCCTCCAGGATCTTCAGCAGCGCCTGCTGCACGCCCTCGCCGGAGACGTCCCGGGTGATCGACGGGTTCTCGCTCTTGCGCGCGACCTTGTCGATCTCGTCGATGTAGATGATCCCGGTCTCGGCCTTCTTGACGTCGTAGTCGGCCGCCTGGATCAGCTTGAGCAGGATGTTCTCGACGTCCTCGCCGACGTACCCGGCCTCGGTCAGCGCGGTGGCGTCCGCGATCGCGAACGGCACGTTGAGCATCCGGGCCAGGGTCTGCGCCAGCAGCGTCTTGCCGGAGCCGGTGGGGCCCAGCAGCAGGATGTTGGACTTGGCCAGCTCGATGGCGTCCTCGCGGCCGTTGCCGCCGCTGCGGCCCGCCTCGCCGGCCTGGACGCGCTTGTAGTGGTTGTAGACCGCCACCGACAGCGCCTTCTTGGCGAGGTCCTGGCCGACCACGTACTGGTCCAGGAACTCGTAGATCTCCCGCGGCTTCGGCAGCTCCTCGAAGCGCACCTCGGAGGTCTCGGCGAGTTCCTCCTCGATGATCTCGTTGCACAGGTCGATGCACTCGTCGCAGATGTACACGCCTGGGCCGGCGATCAGCTTCTTCACCTGCTTCTGCGACTTGCCGCAGAACGAGCACTTGAGCAGGTCGCCACCGTCTCCGATGCGTGCCACGAGGTGCTTCCCCTTCGCCAGGGGCCCCGCAGAAGTTCCGGGGCCTGGTGCTGTGGACCGTCAACGCCGACGGCGATCGGTCTCGCTATCCGACGGTACTCTGCCGGGCCCCTGATTCCGTCCTCTTCGCCGGGTCTGCCCTACGCCCTGGGCGAATTGATACCGAACAGATGCCGTTGCGGAGGCCGCCGACGACCCGGAGCGGAGCGCGCACGCAGGATGCGCGCCCCGCCTCGGAGGGTGCCGGCCTCAGGAGGTCAGCGAGGTCTTGCGGGTGGAGATGATCTGGTCGACGAGGCCGTACTCCAGGGCCTCCTCGGCGGTGAGGATCTTGTCGCGCTCGATGTCCTCGCGCACCTGCTCCACCGGCTTGTTGGAGTGCTTGGAGAGCATCTGCTCCAGCTGCTCGCGCATCCGGAAGATCTCCTTGGCCTGGATCTCCAGGTCGGACACCTGGCCGCGGCCGGTCTCGGTGTACGGCTGGTGGATCAGGATGCGGGCGTTCGGCAGCGCCATCCGCTTGCCGGGGGTGCCGGCGGCGAGCAGCACGGCCGCGGCGGAGGCCGCCTGGCCCATGCAGACCGTGGTGATGTCCGGCTTCACGTACTGCATGGTGTCGTAGATGGCCGTCAGGGCCGTGAACGAGCCGCCGGGCGAGTTGATGTACATCTGGATCTCGCGGTCCGGGTCCATCGACTCCAGGCACAGCAGCTGCGCCATGATGTCGTTCGCCGAGACGTCGTCGACCTGCGAGCCGAGGAAGATGATGCGCTCCTCGAACAGCTTGGCGTACGGGTCGTACTCGCGGATGCCCTGCGTGGTGCGCTCGACGAAGCGCGGGACGATGTAGCGACCCTCGGCGCGCATGTCCTCGACGCGGGCCTGGGCGGCCGACAGGCTGGGGATGATCATGGGGGTTCTTGTCCTCCGGGGCGTTGTGGCTGTGGTCTCGTGGGCCGGGCCGAGGCTCAGGCGCCCGTGCCGCCGCCGCCGGGAACGTCCGCGGCGCTGTGCATGATCGCGTCGATCAGGCCGTACTCCAGGGCCTCCTCCGGCGCGAACCAGCGGTCGCGGTCGGAGTCCCTGGTGATCTGCTCGAAGGACTGGCCGCTGTGGAAGGCGATCAGCTCGGACATCCGCTTCTTGGTGCGCAGCAGCTGCTCGGCCTGGATGCGGATGTCGGTGGCGGAGCCGCCGAGGCCGGCGGACGGCTGGTGCATGAGGATGTTGGCGTTCGGCAGCGAGAAGCGCTTGCCCTTGGCGCCGGCGGTCAGCAGGAACTGGCCCATCGAGGCCGCCATGCCCATCGCGATGGTGACGACGTCGTTCTTGATGTACTGCATGGTGTCGTAGATCGCCATGCCCGCCGAGATCGAACCGCCCGGGGAGTTGATGTAAAGGAAGATGTCCTTTTCCGGGTCCGCGGCCAGCAGCAGCAGCTGGGCGGTGATCTTGTTGGCGATGTCGTCGTCGACCTGCTGGCCGAGGAAGATGATCCGCTCGTTGAGCAGCCGGTTGTACACCTGGTCGCCCAGGCCGCCGAGCACGTCACCAGAGGCGGCGTGCGGCGCCATCGGGCCAGGCATCTGCATCTGCGGGAACGTCACTTAGCCACCTGCTCAGTCGATTTGGACGGTCGCTCCACGGCCGTCACGATGTCGCACAGCTTCCGGGTATCACGGTGTGATTGGTGCTGTCCAAGGACCCTAACGCGCAGGCCGGGCCGCAGAATCCCTCACGCAGAACTGTTCGCTGTGAGCGCAGGGTCGGGCCCGCCCCGGGGGACGACGACGGGCCCGGACACCGTACGGCGTCCGGGCCCGTCGCAGACCTCAGGGGTTACCGGGGCACTCAGGCCTCGGTCTTCTCCTCGGCGGCGGTCTCCTCGGCGGCGGGGGCCTCGACGGTCTCGGCCGTCTCGTCCTCGTCGTCGAAGTTGACCTCGTTGCCCTCGGTGTCGACGACCTTGGCGGCCTCGACCACGGTGGCCAGCGCCTTGCCGCGGGCGACCTCGCCGACCAGCAGCGGCACCTGGCCACCCTGGACGACCTGCTGCGCGAACTGGTCCGGGGTGAGACCCGAGCCGGCGGCGCGGCGGATGAGGTGCTCGGTCAACTCCTCCTGGTTAACACCCAGCTCTTCGTCGGCGACGATCTGGTCCAGGACGAACTGGGTCTTGATGCCCTTCTTCGCCTGCTCCTCGATCTCGGCGTCCCACTCCTCGCGGGTCTTGCCCTGGGTCTCCAGGTAGCTGTCGATGTCGAGGCCCATCGGCTGGAGCTGGTGGTGCTCCAGGTTGTGCTTGCGGGTCTCGACCTCGTCCTTGAGGAGCTTCTCCGGGAACTCGATCTCGACCAGGCCGAGCAGGGCGTCCAGCACCTTCTCCTGGGCCTGGGTGGCCTGGTCGTACTCCTTCATGCGCTCCAGGCGCTTGCGGGAGTCGTCGCGCAGGGCCTCCAGGGTGTCGAACTCGCTGGCCAGCTGGGCGAACTCGTCGTCCAGCTCGGGCAGCTCCTTCTCCTGGACGGCGGTGACGGTGACGGTGACCTCGGAGGTCTGGCCCGCCTGGGTGCCGCCCTTGAGCTCGGTGGAGAAGGTGGCGGTGCCACCGGCCTCCAGGCCGGTCACGGCGTCGTCGATGCCGTCGATCAGGCGGCCCGAGCCGATCTCGTAGCTGACGCCGTTGGCGGTGCCGTCCTCCGGCACCTCGCCGTCGACCTTGGCGATCAGGTCCACGACCACGATGTCGCCGGCGGCCGCGGCGCGCTCGACGTCCTTGACCGAGGAGAAGCGCTCGCGCAGCTGCTCCAGGGACTTCTCGATGTCCTCGTCGGAGACGACGATCGGGTCGACGGTCACCTCGATGGAGGCGAAGTCCGGGAGGGTGATCTCCGGACGGATGTCCACCTCGGCGGTGAACTTCAGGTCGCCGCCATCGGCGAGCTTCTCGACACCCTCGATGTTGGTGATGTCGGGCTGTCCGAGGACCTCGATCTTGCCCTCGTCGACGGCCTGCGTGTAGAAGCGCGGGAGGGCGTCGTTGACGGCCTCCTCCAGCACAGCGCCACGGCCGAAGCGCTGGTCGATGACCCGGTTCGGGATCTTGCCCTTGCGGAAGCCCGGGACCGAGACCTGCTGGTTGATCTTCTTGTACGCCGCGTCGAGGCTGGGCTTGAGCTCCTCGAAGGGCACCTCGACGGTGAGTCGAACCCGGGTCGGGTTCAGAGTCTCGACGGCGCTCTTCACGGTTAGGTCTCCTATGGGCTTGCGGTCAGGTTGCCTCCGCCGTTCCCGGCCGCCGGCCGAGGCCGTACGAATGGGTCGGGCGAGACGGGCGATGAAGGGTTGGAGCTGCATCTCCCGTGGGGGGTGGACGGTGAGAGTGACTCCTCGCCCTCGTGCGGTTGACCTGGGTTGACACCGCAGGGACTACCGCCAGCGCCCCATCCTACCGGTACCACGAAAGGCGGACGCCAGGCGCCACCGTCGGGCCCGAACAGAACAGGGCCCCGCCACGGTGGACGAGACCCTGCCGCACTGTCGGGGTGACCGGATTCGAACCGACGGCCTTCCGCTCCCAAAGCGGACGCGCTACCAAACTGCGCCACACCCCGTGGTGCCGAGAGGAAGCGTACACGTCGGGCCCTGGCGGCTCGCCGACATATTCGGGGGCGGTCCGAGGGAGCGCGCGCAGAATCCGGTGTGCACGGAAGCGACCGGACCAGGTACGCTGTCCCCCGAACTTCCGGCCGGCAACGACCGGGGGATCGCGCGGGCGTAGCTCAATGGTAGAGCCCTAGTCTTCCAAACTAGTCACGCGAGTTCGATTCTCGTCGCCCGCTCATCGGCCCGGCCCCGGTGCGTCTCCACGCACCGGGGCCGTTGGCGTTTCCGGGCGGTCCTCCCGGCCCCGCGAGGCCGGGAGGGCCGGTTCAGAGTCCGAGCCGGGCGGCCCGGGCGGCCGCCCGGTCGAGCAGCCGGTGGACGTCGGCCTCCCGGGTGGCGGGGCGGTCGTTGTACTCGTCCGGGGAGTGCGCCGGGCGGCCGGTCGCGTGCAGCACCTCCATCAGCTGGACCCGGGCGGTGCGCACGGTGGCCGGGGTGCCGTAGCCGTGCGCGAGGACGGCGGCCTGGGCGCCGAGCAGGCAGACCCGGCCGCGTGCGTCCCACATCGCACCCTGCAGCCAGCCGTGGGCGCCGATGTAGCGGGAGGCGAGCCGCAGGTGGTCGGCGGCGCTGACCGGCACCGGGCGGGCCGGGCGGCGCAGCGCCCGGTCGAGCAGGGTCGCCCGGGGCGCCGGATGGCCGGCGCACCACGGCCGCACGGCGGTGCCGTGGGGGCAGACGTACGGCACCGGGCGGCGCGCGGGGGCGGGCAGCGAGGCGAGATAGGCCTCGATCTCGGCGGCCAGGCCGGAGCCGTCCGGGCCCGCCAGGAGGGGCGGAAGGGGTGCCGGAGGGGCCGCCAGGGGCGGCGGAGGGGGTGTCGGGGTGGTGCGGGTCATGCGGGCTCTCCAGGCGGGCGGCAGGGCCCCGGCCGGCGGCCACGGGGCGGTTCCGCTTCCCAAAGTGGTGCATTCTGGACATTTCCGCGACTGGAGAACCGGGGAGGCCGGACGGTTTCCCGCCTGGCTGCCGGGCCGATAGCCTCGGCGGCGTTCGAGCGCAGTTCGAGCGGGAGCTCACCCGCCGCGCTCCGAGGTGGAGGAGTCCCGGTGCGTCCCCAGGAGCGGCTGGCCGTCATACAGCGCTGTGTCGTCCGGGAGATGGCACGCCTCGGGCAGGAGTTCAGCGCCGACGGCGAGGTGGTGCGCGGCCCGGGGACGACGGCGGTGGCGGTGCGCGAGCACCCCGGGAACGACGGCGCCGGCCACGTCGACCTCGGCTACGTGCTGCACCTGGGCCGGGCGGACGCGCCGGTGGTGTGGGACTGCGCGGCCGGCCTCGGCAAGACCGAGGAGGAGAAGCTCGCCAACGCGGTGAAGATGTGGGCGACCACCACCGCCTCGGTGCTGGTCGAGCTGACGGACGGGCGCGGCGTGCACGCCGACCACGCGGACCACGCCGAACTCCCGGGCTGGCACGCCGTCCAGGGGCCGGCGGCGGTGTTCGGCTTCGGCAACGAGCACCTGGCGGGCTGGCTCGCCGAGCACCGGGTGCTGCCGGCGCTCGCGCCCGCGCTGCGGCCGCAGCTGGCCGGGCCGGGGCCGGTCGGGGTGAAGCTCTTCCTGGGCGGGAAGGCGGGCGACGACGTCGCCGAGGTCCGGGTCGACGGCGAGGTGTCGGAGGCCGCGTCGGCGGCGCTGCGCGCGATGGACTGGCCGCGGGGCGAACGGCTGTGCTGGGCGCGGCTGTTCGTGCTGTTGACGGCCGAGCGGGCGGCGCCGGGGCAGGCCGCGGCGGCGGGTGCCGCGGCACCCGCGCCGGTGCGTACCCCCGCCCCGGCGGCGGCCCGCCCCCGGGGATTGTTCGCTCGCTGGCGGGAGGCCAGACGGGCCGGCCGGTGATCCCCTCGCGGGGGTCGCGGACGGCCCGGCCGGGTCAGCCGCCGGTGATGCCCGAGATGCTGTGGGCGAGGTTCGCCAGCAGGGAGTTGATCGAGCCCGCGACCGTGGTCTCGTGCAGCATGAAGCCGAACAGGGCGGCGATGATGCCGTGCGCGATCTTCAACTGCTTGTTGCGGATGAAGATGATGCACAGGATTGCGAACAGGACCAGCGCGGAGACGGAGAGTGCCACCCGGACTCACTTCCTCGTTTCATAGCGTGGTGCCGCCGCCCGGCGGCACCTGCGAAGCCGGACCCCGGCCTGTCCGACGGTCCCGAGGCGGAATCGCGGATCGACCGGCACACCACCGGCGAGGGAGCCCGGCGCGGTCGAACGTTGTCTGCCGTGCCGCACGTGACGCCCCCCATCCCCCGAATCCTGAACAGTCCCGCCCGGACTCAGTGTGGTCGACCGTGCCGATTGCGTAAAGGTCTGACAGTCAGCCCAACGCCGATATCCTGCGATGCGAGACGAGTTTCCGCCGACCGGGACGATAGCGGAGCCGTTCTGACGAATCGTCGCCGGGGCGGCGCTGAGCGGCCGGAAGGCGGCCGGAGGCGGGTAACGGAAGCCGCAGGTCCGGTCAGCCGACGGGGCGGCCGATTTGGCCGAAGATCGGCTGCCCGGCTTGACAGCAGGTGCCCGCGGCATGTGCCGGTCCGTCCGGTGACGGACGGCCGGGGCGAGGGGGCGTCAGTCGCGCCAGAGCAGCAGGACCGCGCGGTCGTCGTTGATGTCCCGGGCCACCGTCTCGATCAGCGCGGCCGCCGCGCCGGCCCCCGCGCCCGGACCGCTGCCGGGCACCAGCCGGTCCGCCTCCCCCATCAGCCGGTCCATCCCCTCGGAGAGGTCCCGGCCCGGCTCCTCGACCATGCCGTCGGTGCACAGCATCAGCACGTCGCCGCGGTTCAGCCGGCCGCGCACCCCGTCGAACTTCGCGCCGTCGTAGATCCCGAGCAGCGGGCCCTCGGCCTCCTTGACCTCCCAGCGCCCGGCGCCCGCCAGCCGCTGCATCCCCGGCAGGTGCCCGGCCGACAGCAGCTCGTACTCGCCGGTGTCCAGGTCCAGCACCAGGTGGACGGCGGTCGCGAAGCCCTCCTCCCAGGACTGGCGCAGCAGGTAGCCGTTGGCGGCGGGCAGGAAGTCGTGCGCGGGCAGCGAGCCCACCAGGCCGCCGAAGGCGCCGGAGAGCAGCAGCGCGCGGGAGCCGGCGTCCATGCCCTTGCCGGAGACGTCCGCGAGGACCACCTCCAGCAGCCGCTGGCCCGGGCCGGTGCGGGCGGCGACCACGAAGTCCCCGGAGAAGGACTGCCCGCCGGCCGGGCGCAGCGCCATGTCGGCGTGCCAGCCGTCCGGGAGCTCCGGCACCCGGCTCTGCACCCGCAGCCGCTCGCGCAGGTCGAACAGCATGGTCGAGCCGCCCCACCAGGGCACGCCGACCCGGGCCCGGAACTGGGCCAGCAGCAGGCCGCCCACCCCGGCGGCGCCGACCACCAGGGCCGCGCCCGGGGTGACGCCGTAGACGTAGGCCTCGGGGTTCTCGCTGGCCACCCGCTGGCCGGTGTGGATCACCGACTCGGCGGACAGGCCGAGCGCCGCCAGCGCGTACAGCACCACCAGGCTGCCGGGGCGCAGCAGCAGCGCGCCGGCCAGGATCGGCAGGACCAGCGCGGTGGGCGGGGCCCAGGCGGGGATCCAGATGTTGAGCAGGATCAGCAGCGGGACGAGCAGGGCGAGCGCGCAGAGCACCGGCCAGTCGGCGGCGCCGCCGCGGAAGTAGTCGACACCGGCCGTGCGCAGCCTTCGGCGGACCCGGCGGAGCCTCCTGCGCAACCGGGCCGTCACGGGTCCGGACGCCGTGGCGGCGCCGGGCCTCGTCGCAGTCGTCTGGGGCGGTGCGCCCGGCGGTCTGCCAGCCATGGGGCCCGACCTTATCCACGGGCACCGCCCGGCGTCGACGGGCCGGACACGAGCGGGTGCGCCGTGGCGCGGGCCCGTCAGTCGGTTTCGGCCGATTGCCGCGACGGCGGGCGCGGCGTCAGGAGGCGTGCGCCGGTTGGGCGTACGAACCACGCGGGCGGCGCACGCGCCCCGCGCGCACCAGCGCCGGCGCGCCCGGCCCTGTGGCCGATGACACAGCCGTACGGGCCCGGGAACGGCGGCGGCCGACCGCGTGGAGCGTGCGGCCGGCCGACGGGGGGTGGACGGGGGGAGGGATCAGCCCTGCGGGTGGTGGGCCGGGATCGGCGGGAGCTCGCCGGTGGTCTCGTACTCGCTCAGCATCTCGATCCGGCGGGTGTGCCGCGGCTCGCCGCTGTAGGGGGTGTTGAGGAAGACCTCGACGAACTTGGTGGCCTCCTCCAGCGTGTGCATGCGGCCGCCGACGGAGACCACGTTGGCGTTGTTGTGCTCGCGGCCGAGCCCGGCCGTCTGCTCGCTCCAGGCCAGCGCCGCCCGCACGCCCTTGACCTTGTTGGCGGCGATCGCCTCACCGTTGCCCGAGCCGCCGATGACGACGCCCAGCGCCTCCGGGTCGGCGGCGGTGCGCTCGGCGGCGCGCAGGCAGAACGGCGGATAGTCGTCCTCGGCGTCGTAGATGTGCGGCCCGCAGTCGACCGGCTCGTGGCCGGCCTCCTTGAGCCACTCCACGAGGTGGTTCTTCAGTTCGTATCCGGCATGGTCTGAGCCCAGGTACACGCGCATGCCATGAGTGTGGCATGCGCGTGCGCCCGGGCCCGGCAGGGGGCTCACCGCTTCGCGGCGAGCTTCCAGACCAGCGGCAGGGCCCCGGCGGCGAGGACGGCCTTCAGGGCGTCGCCGACCAGGTACGGGTAGAGGCCGAGCTCGGCCGCCCGGGCGAGCGGGACGTGCAGCGACAGGGCCAGGTACGGGACGCCGACCGCGTAGATGGCGAGGCTGCCGAGGACCATGGTGACGGCGGTGTTCACCGGGCTCCGGTCGGCGCCGCGGCGGGCCAGCTCGCCGGTCAGGCCGGCCGCCAGGACGAAGCCGAGCACGTAGCCGAGCGAGGGCATCGTCCAGCCGGAGGTGCCCTCGGCGAACCAGGGCATCCCCGCCAGGCCGGCCAGCAGGTAGAGGGCGAGCGAGGCGATGCCGCGGCGGGCGCCGAGCGCGGTGCCGACCAGCAGGGCGGCGAAGGTCTGGCCGGTGACCGGCACCGGCGAGCCGGGGACGTTCACCGACAGCTGGGCGGCCACGCCGGTCAGGGCGGCGCCGCCGGCCACCAGGGCCAGGTCGCGGGCCTGGGCGCCGAGGCGGGTGGTGGCGGCGGGCAGCAGGTCGGCGAGGACGGCGCGGCGCGGTATCGGGGTGGTGGCAGTGGCCATCGGGGGTCTCCTGTGGGGTGCTCAGGTGAGTGAACACCTGTGAACCTACGCGGTGATCCACTACGCCACCGCCACGGTTTCGGACAAAGCCCCGCCCTCGGCCGTTGTCGGAACCGGCCCATTTCGACCCATACCGACGCTGTGTCACCGGTCGACCCCGCTTCGTCACTGCGTGGTCCGCATGGTGGGCCTGAGGTCCCCGCTCTTGGCATGAACAGAGGTGTCGCCGGATATTGGACAGCTCATGCCGCATTCCGCACAGTCTGGATCCAGCCCTATGGCCCCCACCTCCGCGCCCAAGGCGTCCGGGACCACCGACGCCGACGGTGCCCCGGCCACCGGCCAGCAGCTCGCGCACGGCCTCAAGCAGCGCCACCTGTCGATGATCGCGCTGGGCGGGGTGATCGGCGCGGGCCTGTTCGTCGGCTCCGGCGCCGGCATCGCGGCCGCCGGTCCGGCGATCATCCTGGCGTTCACCCTCTCCGGCCTGCTGGTCATGCTGATCATGCGGATGCTCGGCGAGATGTCGGCCGCCCGCCCCGCCTCCGGATCGTTCTCGGTGCACGCCGAGAAGGAGATCGGCCCCTGGGCCGGGATCACGGCCGGCTGGATGTACTGGGTGATGCTGTGCTGCGGCGTCGCCGCCGAGGCCACCGCCGCCGGGAAGATCGTCAACGGCTGGGTACCGGGCGTCTCCTCCTGGGTCTGGGTCGGCCTGTTCATGGTCTTCTTCTGCGCCAGCAACCTGACCGCGGTGAAGAACTTCGGCGAGTTCGAGTTCTGGTTCGCCGCCATCAAGGTCGCCGCGATCATCGCCTTCCTGGTCCTCGGCGGCCTCGGCATCGCCGGGGTGATCGGCCCCGGCGCCCCCGGCGCGACCAACCTGACCGGCCAGGGCGGCTTCCTGCCCACCGGGGTCAGCGGGCTGATCGTCGGCCTGCTCGCCTCCGTCTTCGCCTACGGCGGGCTGGAGACCGTCACCATCGCCGCCGCCGAGTCCGACGACCCCCGCAAGAACGTCGCCAACGCGGTGCGCACGGCGGTGTGGCGGATCGCGATCTTCTACATCGGCTCGATGGCCCTGGTCGTCACCCTGGTCTCCTGGAAGGACCCGGCGGTGGTCACCGACGGCCCGTACGTCACCGTGCTGCGGCACCTCGGGGTGACCGGCGCCGGGACGATCATGGAGGTGGTGGTGCTGATCGCGCTGCTCTCCGCGATGAACGCCAACATCTACGGCGCCTCCCGGATGGCGTACTCGCTGGTCGGCCGCGGCCAGGGCCCCCGGGCGCTGGCCAAGGTCTCCGGCGGGGTGCCGCGCCGGGCCGTGCTGGCCTCCTGCCTGTTCGGCTTCGGCGCCGTACTGGCCGCCAAGTTCTGGCCGGAGACCGTCTTCACCTGGCTGATGAACACCACCGGCGTGGCCATCCTGGTCGTCTGGCTGTTCATCTGCCTCGTCCAGCTGCGGATGCGCCGCCGGCTGGAGCGCGAGGCGCCCGAACTGCTCACCGTGAAGATGTGGGGCTACCCGTACCTGACCTGGATCGCGATGGCCGCCGTGGCCGGCATCCTCGCCCTGATGACCACCACCGAGGGCAACCGGCAGCAGCTGTACGCGGCCGGGGTGCTGGTCGCGCTGCTGAGCGCCGCCGGCCTGGTCAAGCAGCGGCGGGACGCAGCCGCCGCCCGCTGACCCCGGCACGCACGAAGGGCCCGGTACCGCCAGCCGCGGTACCGGGCCCTTCGCGCGCCCCGCGCTACTCGAAGGACGGGCCCGCCGTACGGGTCCGCTTGATCTCGTAGAAGCCCGGGGTGGAGGCCACCAGCAGGGTGCCGTCCCAGAGCCGGGCCGCGGCCTCGCCCTTCGGGGCCGGGGTGACCACCGGGCCGAAGAACGCGACCCGCTCGCCGTCCACGCCCTCCACCGCGATCACCGGGGTGCCGACGTCCTCGCCGACCAGGGTGATGCCCTCCTTGTGCGAGGCGCGCAGGGCCTCGTCGTACGCGTCCGTGTCGGCCGCGTCCGCCAGCTCCGCGGGCAGCCCGGCCGCCACCAGCGCCGCCTCGACCGTCTCCCGGTTCTGCGGCAGGCCCTGGTTGTGGAAGCGCAGGCCCAGCTCGGTGTAGAGCCGGCCCAGCACCTCGTCGCCATGCGCCTGGGCGGCCGCTATGCACACCCGCACCGCGCCCCAGGCGTTGTCCAGCAGCTCGCGGTAGTTCTCCGGGAGGTCGCGGTCCTCGTTCAGCACCGACAGGCTCATCACGCGCCAGTTCACGTCCACCGGACGCAACTGCTGCACCTCGATCAGCCAGCGGGACGTCATCCACGCCCACGGGCAGGCCGGGTCGAACCAGAAGTCGGCGGTCTTGCGCTCAGCGGCAGTCGTCACGGCTGTCGTCCTTCGTGAGGTGATGACGAGGCAGGCAGGCGTGCCACCCCGAATCGCCAACACCCGCCCGCCGCCGCTGATTCCGACCCCGCCGGGACGGCCTGTGCAATGGTACCGGCGAGGGAGGGCGTGAAAGGATGCCCCTGCGGAGCGCGGCACACCGCGCGCCGAGACCGCACCACCCACAGACGCACCACCGTGCGAGCCGGACAAAGGAGTACCGCCGTGCCGGGCAAGAACCTGAGCCGCGACGAAGCGCAGCAGCGGGCCAGCATCCTGGCCGTGGAGGGCTACCAGGTCCGGCTGGACGTGACCTCCGCCCCCGATCCGGCGGCCGCCACCTTCCGCTCCACCACCACCGTCACGTTCCGCTGCTCCCGGCCCGGCGCCGCCACCTTCCTCGACCTGCTCGCCCCCGCCGTCCACGCCGTCACCCTCAACGGCCGCGCGATCGACCCGGCCACCGCCTACGACGGCGCCCGGGTGCACGTCGACGGCCTCGCCGCCGAGAACGTCCTCACCGTCGAGGCGGACTGCGCCTACAGCCGCACCGGCGAGGGCCTGCACCGCTTCACCGACCCGGTGGACGGCGAGACGTACCTCTACACCCACTACGAGCCGGCCGACGCCCGCCGGGTCTTCGCGACCTTCGAACAGCCCGACCTGAAGGCCCCGTTCGGCTTCACCGTGACCGCCCCCGCCGCCTGGGACGTCTGGTCCAACGCCGTCCACGACAAGGTCACCGAGGAAGGCGCCGCCCGCACCTGGGAGTTCGCGCCGACCCAGCCGATCTCCAGCTACCTCACCGCCGTCGTGGCCGGCCCCTACCACGTCGCCCGCGACCACTACAGCCGCGAACTCGCCGACGGCACCACCCTGGAGATTCCGCTCTCCGCGATGTGCCGCAAGTCCCTCGCCCAGTACTTCGACGCGGACGAGATCCTCGGCGTCACCAAGCTCGGACTCGACTTCTTCCACGAGGAGTTCGACTACCCGTACCCCTTCGGCAAGTACGACCAGGCGTTCGTCCCCGAGTACAACATCGGCGCCATGGAGAACCCCGGCTGCGTCACCTTCCGCGAGGAGTTCGTCTTCCGCTCGAAGGTCACCGACGCCGCCTACGAGGGCCGCGCCAACGTCATCCTGCACGAGATGGCGCACATGTGGTTCGGCGACCTGGTCACCATGCGCTGGTGGGACGACCTGTGGCTGAAGGAGTCCTTCGCCGACTTCATGGGCTCCTACGGCCTGATCGGCGCCCGCACCCGGTACTCCTCCGCCTGGGTCACCTTCGCCAACCAGCGCAAGGCCTGGGCCTACCGGCAGGACCAGCTCCCCACCACCCACCCGATCACCGCCGACATCCGCGACCTCGAGGACGCCAAGCTCAACTTCGACGGCATCACCTACGCCAAGGGCGCCGCCGTCCTCAAGCAGCTGGTCGCCTACGTCGGCTCCGAGGCCTTCTTCGAGGGCGCCCGCCGCTACTTCAAGCGCCACGCCTTCGGCAACACCGAACTCGGCGACCTGCTGGACGTCCTGGAGGAGACCAGCGGCCGCGACCTCAAGGCCTGGGCCGCCGCCTGGCTGCAGACCGCCGGGGTCGACTCGCTCACCCCGCAGGTGACCACCGACGCCGAGGGCCGGATCACCGAACTCGCCGTCCTCCAGGACGGGACGGTGCTGCGCCCGCACCGGATCGCGATCGGCCTCTACGACCGGGACGCCGACGGCTCCCTGGTGCGCACCGAGCGGATCGAGCTCGACGTCACCGGCAACCGCACCGTCGTCGCCGAGGCCGCCGGCCGCCCCCGCCCCGCGCTGGTGCTGCTCAACGACGACGACCTCACCTACTGCAAGATCCGCTTCGACTCCGAGTCCCTGGAGACCCTGCGCACCGGCCTCGGCGACATCCACGACGAGCTGGCCCGGGCACTCGCCTGGTCCGCCGTCTGGAACCTCACCCGGGACGGCCTGATGCCGGCCCGCGACTACGTCGCCCTGGTGCTGCGCTTCGCCGGCCAGGAGGGCAACATCGGCGTGCTGCAGTCGCTGCACGCCCAGGCCAAGACCGCCGTCGACCTGTACGCCGACCCGGCCTGGCGCGGCGAGGGCGGCCGGCAGCTGGCCGACGGAGCCCTGCGCGAACTGCGCGAGGCCGTCCCCGGCAGCGACCACCAGCTGGCCTGGGCCCGCTTCCTCGCCCAGACCGCGGGCGGCGCCGAGCACCTCGGCCTGGTCCGCGGTCTGCTGGCCGGCAGCGCCCGGATCGACGGCCTGGACGTCGACCAGGAGCTGCGCTGGTCGCTGTGGCTGGCGCTGGCCGCCGCCGGCCAGGCCGGCGACGAGGAACTGGCCGGGGAGCTGGCCGCCGACAACACCGCCAGCGGCAAGCGCCAGTACACCCAGTGCCTGGCCGCCCGGCCCACCGCCGAGGCCAAGGCCGCCGCCTGGTCGGCCGTGGTCGACTCCGACGAACTGCCGAACGCCCTGGTCGAGGCCCAGATCGCGGGCTTCGCACTGCCCGCCCACCGCGACCTGACCGCGCTCTACGCGGCGCCCTACTTCAAGCTGCTGGAGCGGGTCTGGGCCGAGCGGACCATCGAGATCGCGATGCGGATCGTCAGCGGGTTCTTCCCCCGCGCGCAGACCAGCGAGCAGACCCTGGCCGAGGCCGACGTCTGGCTGGACGGCCACCCGCAGGCCGCGCCGGCGCTGCGCCGCCTGGTCCTGGAGTGCCGCGACGACCTGGCCCGCGCGCTGCGGGCGCAGGCCTGCGACCGGGCCTGACACAGCCGTGAAGGGGCCCGCCGTGCGGACACGGCGGGCCCCTTCGCGTCGGGGCGTCAGTCGCGGCGCAGGCCGCGGTCCAGGGCGGCGATCGCGCTGCCCTGGGCGTCGTCGCCGTCCAGCGACCAGACCATCACACCGCCCAGGTCGTTCCAGCGCACGTACCGCGCCTTCTGGGTGAGCACCTCGGCGGTGTCGTAGCTGTAGAAGGTGGTGCCGTCGTACTTCCAGGACGCGCCGTGGTCTCGGTCCACGTACACCTTGCCGGGCAGCGCGTTGACCTCCCGGTAGGAGAGGTCGGGGGCGGCGGCGGTGGCGCTCTGGTAGAGGCCGCCGCGCTTGCCGGGCGCGACGCCCGTCCAGCCGTGGCCGTACAGCGGGGCGCCGAGCACGATCTGCTCGGCGGGCAGGCCGCGCTCCTGGTAGTGGTCGACGGCCGTGTCGGCGCTGCGCCGGCGGGCGTCGGGGTCGGCCGGGTCGGAGTAGAGGTTGGCCTGGTGGTTGGCCGGGCCCTTGCCCTCCCAGGGGCCGTGCAGGTCGTAGGTCATCAGGTTGAGCCAGTCCACCGACTCGCTCAGCTCGGGCAGTTCGAGCCGGTCGGCGACGGTCTCGTTGGCGGCGACGGCGGCGGTCAGCAGGTAGTGCCGGCCCTTGTCGCCCTTCTTGCCGCCCTTCTTGCCGAAGTCGTCGAGCTGGCGGCGGAACTCCTGCATCAGCAGGGTGAAGTTGCGCCCGTCCTCGGGGCGGACCACGTTGCCCGCGTCCCCGCCGCCGCCCGGGTACTCCCAGTCGATGTCGATGCCGTCGAAGACGCCCGCGGCCGCGCCGGCGCCGCCCTCCGGGGAGCCGGGCAGGACCGGCACGTCGCCCTTGAGGTAGAGGTCGATGCAGGAGGAGACGAACTTCTTGCGCGCGGCGTCGGTGGCGGCCGCGTCGGAGAAGTACTTGGACCAGCTCCAGCCGCCGAGCGAGATGACCGTGCGCAGCTGCGGGTTCTTCGCCTTGAGCTTGCGCAGCTGGTTGAAGTGGCCCTTCAGCTTCTGGCCCGGGGCGTCGGCCACGCCGTCGACCGAGTCGGCGGCGGAGAAGGCGCGCTGGTAGTCGTTGCGGGCGTCGCCCTGGCCGGCGTCGTTGGTCTCGAAGCAGGTGCCGTCGGCGGAGACGTTGCCGAAGGCGTAGTTGACGACGGTGAGCTTCCCGGCCTGGCCGGAGTCCTGGACGCGCTTGGCGGAGCTGTCGGCGCCCCACTGGGTGAAGTAGCCGACCCGCTGGCCCTTCAGCTTCGGGCCGTGCCCGCCGTCGGCGGCGTTGGCGGTGGCGGGGGCGGCGAGCAGCGCGGCGACGGTGGCCGCGGCGAGCAAGGCTGAGGCGCGAGTGGGCATACCGGACCTGTTCTCTGAATGAGCGTCAAATGGTCTGGACCAGATGGGATAGAGGTTTAGTCCATCGCGGCACACCGCACAAGGGGCAGGGCTCAGGAGAGGCAGCATGCAAAAGAGGCCGGACCGCGCGATGCGGTCCGGCCTCTCAGCCACCGGGGCGCTCAGCCCCCGGAACTAGAACTCGGTTCAGCCGATGAGCGAGCGCAGCACGTACTGCAGGATGCCGCCGTTGCGGTAGTAGTCCGCCTCACCGGGGGTGTCGATGCGGACGACCGCGTCGAACTCCTTGTCACCGGCCTTGACCTTGACAGTCTTCGGGGTGCGGCCCTCGTTGAGCTCGGTCACGCCGGTGAAGGAGAAGGTCTCCTCGCCGGTCAGGCCGAGGGACTCGGCGGTCTGGCCCTCCGGGAACTGCAGCGGCAGGACGCCCATGCCGATCAGGTTCGAGCGGTGGATGCGCTCGTACGACTCGGCGATGACGGCCTTGACGCCCAGCAGCGCGGTGCCCTTGGCGGCCCAGTCGCGGGACGAGCCGGAGCCGTACTCCTTGCCGGCCAGGACGACCAGCGGGGTGCCGGCGGCCTGGTAGTTCTGCGAGGCGTCGTAGATGAACGACACCGGGCCGTCGGCCTGGGTGAAGTCGCGGGTGTAGCCGCCCTCGGTGCCCGGCGCGATCTGGTTGCGCAGACGGATGTTGGCGAAGGTGCCGCGGATCATCACCTCGTGGTTGCCGCGGCGCGAGCCGTAGGAGTTGAAGTCGCGCTTCTCGACACCGTTGGCGGTCAGGTACTGCGCCGCCGGGGTGCCCGGCTTGATGTTGCCGGCCGGGGAGATGTGGTCGGTGGTGACCGAGTCACCCAGCTTGGCCAGGACGCGGGCGCCGGCGATGTCGGTCACCGGGCTCGGGGTCTTGGCCATGCCCTCGAAGTACGGGGGCTTGCGGACGTAGGTGGACTCGGCGTCCCACTCGAAGGTGTTGCCGGTCGGGACCGGGAGCGACTGCCAGCGGTGGTCACCGGCGAAGACGTCCTGGTAGCCCTTGTCGAACATCGCCTCGTCGATGGAGCCGGCGACGGTGTCCGCCACCTCCTGCTCCGACGGCCAGATGTCGGCGAGGAAGACGTCGTTGCCGTCGGCGTCCTGGCCCAGGGCGTCGCGGGTGATGTCGATGTTCATGTTGCCGGCCAGGGCGTAGGCGACCACCAGCGGCGGCGAGGCCAGGTAGTTCATCTTCACGTCCGGGTTGATCCGGCCCTCGAAGTTGCGGTTGCCGGAGAGCACCGAGACGACCGCCAGGTCGGCCTCGTTGACGGCGGCCGAGACCTCCTCGGGCAGCGGGCCCGAGTTGCCGATGCAGGTGACGCAGCCGTAGCCGACCAGGTTGAAGCCCAGCTTCTCCATGTACGGGAGCAGGCCGGCCTTCTCGTAGTAGTCCATGACGACCTTGGACCCGGGGGCCAGGGTGGTCTTGACCCACGGCTTGACCGTGAGGCCCTTCTCCACGGCCTTCTTCGCCAGCAGGGCGGCGCCCAGCATGACGGAGGGGTTGGAGGTGTTGGTGCAGGAGGTGATCGAGGCGATCACGACCGCGCCGTTGTCGATCTCGTACGTCGACCCGTCGGGGGCGGTGACGGCGGTCGGCTTCGAGGCCTCGGCGGAGTAGGTCGGCAGCGCCTCGGCGAACCGGGTGGCGGCCTCGGCCAGGACGACACGGTCCTGCGGGCGCTTCGGGCCGGAGATCGACGGGACGACGGTGGAGACGTCCAGCTCCAGGTACTCGGAGAAGACCGGCTCGACCGACGGGTCGTGCCAGAGGCCCTGCTCCTTGGCGTACGCCTCGACCAGGGCGAGCTGCTGCTCGTCGCGGCCGGTGAGCTTGAGGTAGTTGATGGTCTCGACGTCGATCGGGAAGATCGCGCAGGTCGAGCCGAACTCCGGCGACATGTTGCCGATGGTGGCGCGGTTGGCCAGCGGGATCGCGGAGACGCCCTCGCCGTAGAACTCGACGAACTTGCCGACCACACCGTGCTTGCGCAGCATCTCGGTGATGGTGAGCACCAGGTCGGTGGCGGTGGTGCCGGCCGGCAGCTGGCCGTTGAGCTTGAAGCCGACCACGCGCGGGATCAGCATGGAGACCGGCTGGCCCAGCATCGCGGCCTCGGCCTCGATGCCGCCGACGCCCCAGCCCAGCACGCCCAGGCCGTTGACCATGGTGGTGTGCGAGTCGGTGCCGACGCAGGTGTCCGGGTAGGCCTGGCCGCCGCGGACCATGATGGTGCGGGCCAGGTGCTCGATGTTCACCTGGTGGACGATGCCGGTGCCGGGCGGGACGACCTTGAACTCGTCGAAGGCGGTCTGGCCCCAGCGCAGGAACTGGTAGCGCTCCTTGTTGCGGCCGTACTCGATCTCGACGTTCTGGACGAAGGCGTCCGGGGTGCCGAACTTGTCGGCGATGACGGAGTGGTCGATGACCAGCTCGGCCGGGGCCAGCGGGTTGATCTTGGCCGGGTCGCCGCCCAGCTCCTTGACGGCCTCACGCATGGTGGCGAGGTCGACCACGCACGGCACACCGGTGAAGTCCTGCATGATCACGCGGGCCGGGGTGAACTGGATCTCCTGGCTCGGCTGGGCGCTGGCGTCCCAGTTGCCGAGCGCGCGGATGTGGTCGGCGGTGATGTTCGCGCCGTCCTCCGTGCGGAGCAGGTTCTCCAGCAGCACCTTGAGGCTGTACGGCAGCCGCTCGGAACCCTCGACGGCGGAGAGCTTGAAGATCTCGTACGACTCGTCGCCCACCTGCAGCGAGCTGCGGGCGTCGAAGCTGTTCGCGGACACGACTGACTCCTTCTGGGTGCTTCGTGCGGTATCCGGCCGCCACGGTGGTAAGGTCAGCCTTACTTAGGCTTACCTTGCCCGCATCGCCGGCGAGCTCCGCTCGGCAAGTATCTTGATATCGAGATATATCCTATGGGGCAGTTATCTCGATGTCGAGATAAACCATAGTGCATGCCGTCACCTTCACCACCGCAGGCATGCCCGGGTCGGCAAAAGCGCAGGTCAGGGGCCATTTAGGCGGCGGCGGTCGGCAACGGCAGCACTGCCGGCTCGGCACCGGCCCAGTGTCGACTCGGCACCGGCTCACCACCGGCTCACACCAGCTCACCACCGGAACCGCCGGTCGGCGACGGGACGAGCAGAGGCGCGCCCGCGCGGCCCGCGCGCCTCCGGGCCCGTTCGAGGGTGTCCGCCGGCGCCCGGCGCCGTTGAGCAGGGCGTCCGTCGCCCTGCCCCTGGAAGGCCCCTTGATGTCCGCTCCGCTCGCCGCCACTCCGCTCGCCGCCGCACTGCTGCCGCTGGCCCTGCTCGTCCCCGCCGCTGCCTCGCCGGGCTCCGCCGCCCCGTCGGGTTCCACCGCCTCGCCGGTCTCGGTCGTCGAGGCCGCCTTCGACCCCGCGACGGCCTTCGTCCCGCCAACCGCCGTCAGCTACGCGGACGACCTCGTGCCGTACGGCGCGCACACCCGGATCGTCACCGACCGCTCCACCGCGGGGCGGACGGTGCTCACCATGACCGTCACCGGGCTCGCCCCCGACCACGAGTTCCCGGTCCACCTGCACACCGGCTCCTGCGGGGCCGACCCGGCCTCGTCCGGACCGCACTACCAGGACGCCGTGGACCCGGTGCAGCCGTCCACCGACCCGGCGTACGCCAACGGGCGCAACGAACTGCGGCTGGCACTGCGCACCGACGAGCACGGCGAGGGCACCGCGACGGCCTCGGTGCCCTGGCAGCCGCGGCCGGGCGAGGCCCGCTCGCTGGTGATGCACGCGGGCACCCCGACCGGCCCGCACGCGGCGGGCGACCGGGCGGCCTGCGTCAAGCTGGAGAAGTGAGCTTCCGCCTCAGGAGCCGAGGGTGGCGACCAGGACCGCCTTGATGGTGTGCAGGCGGTTCTCGGCCTGGTCGAACACGACGGAGTGCGCCGACTCGAACAGCTCGTCGGTGCACTCCAGCTCGGTCATGCCGGTCGCCTCGTACATCTGCCGCCCGAGCACCGTGCCGAGGTCGTGGAACGCGGGCAGGCAGTGCAGGAACTTCACGGCCGGGTTGCCGGTGGCCCGGACGGTGTCCATCGACACCTGGTAGGGCTTGAGCAACTCGATCCGCTCGGCCCAGACCTCCTTGGGCTCGCCCATCGAGACCCAGACATCGGTGTACAGGAAGTCCACGTCGGCCACGCCCTCGGCCACGTCCTCGGTGAGGGTGATCCGGGCGCCGGTCGCCTCGGCCAGCATCTCGGCCGCCTCCCGGACCTCCTCGACCGGCCAGAGGGAGCGCGGGGCGACGATCCGGACGTCCATGCCGAGCAGGGCGCCGGTGACCAGCAGCGAGTTGCCCATGTTGGAGCGGGCGTCGCCGAGGTACGCGAGGGCGGTCCCGGTCAGCGGCTTGGTGCTGTGCTCGGTGATGGTGAGGACGTCGGCCAGCATCTGGGTGGGGTGCCACTCGTCGGTGAGACCGTTCCAGACCGGGACGCCGGCGTTCGCCGCCAGCTCCTCGACGATCTCCTGGCCGTGGCCGCGGTACTCGATGCCGTCGAACATCCGGCCGAGCACCCGGGCGGTGTCCCGGATGGACTCCTTGTGGCCGATCTGCGAACCGGACGGGTCCAGGTAGGTGGTGGTGGCGCCCTGGTCGTGGGCGGCGACCTCGAAGGCGCAGCGGGTACGGGTGGAGGTCTTCTCGAAGATCAGCGCGATGTTCTTCCCGCGCAACCGGGGCTGCTCGGTGCCCGCATACTTGGCCGCCTTGAGTCCGGCGGCGAGGTCCACCAGGAAGCGGAACTCCTGGGGCGTGAAGTCGAGCTCCTTGAGGAAGTGCCTGTTCCGGAGGTTGAAGGCCATACCGGGCTCCTGGGATGACGGGGCGTACGGGAAAGTAGCAAGTCTATACGATGCTCGGAATTTCTATACACAGCGGGGGTGGGAGAGGGGGAGCCCCGCCGCGGACTCCCCCTCGACACCCGACCGGCCTACAGCCGTGGGCCCCCTCGACGCCCGGTCGGTCTAAAGGCGCGGGCACCCTCTTCGCCCGGCCGGCCTACAGGCGCGGATCGACCGGCTCGGACTCCAGCGCGAGCACCGCGAACACCGGCTCGTGCACCCGCCACAGCGGCTCGCCGGCCGCCAACCGGTCCAGCGCCTCCAGGCCCAACGCGTACTCGCGCAGCGCCAGCGAGCGCTTGTGGCCCAGCGACCGCTCGCGCAGCCGGTCCAGGTACTCGGTGTAGTCCGGGCCGTAGACGATCCGCAGGTACTCCCGGCCGCGCACCTTCACCCCCGGCTGCACCAGCCCGCCCGGACGGCCCCCGCCCCGCTTCGTACGCACCACCGAGGCCAGCGGTTTGACCACCATGCCCTCGCCGCCCGCCGCCGTCAGCTCCTCCCACCAGGCCGTGGCGGCCGCCACCGAGGCCTCGTCCTCGGTGTCCACCAGGAGGCGGCCGGTGCGGTGCAGGACCGGTGCCCGGTCACCGTCCGCTTCGGACGCCGTCTCGGGCGCCGTCTCGGGCGCGGCTTCGGGCGCGGCTTCGAGTGCGGCTTCGAGTGCGGCTTCGCGTGCGGCTTCGGCCGACGCTTCGGCCGCCGCTTCGTCGGCCGCGACCAGGCGGTCGATCCAGGCCAGGTGCTCGTCGTGCGGGCGCACCGCGAGGTTCGCCCCCTCGGCGGCCAGCACCTGGAACGGCGCCAACCGCACGCCCGACAGCCCCTCGGTCGGCCAGCAGTACCGCCGGTACGCCTCGGTGAACGCCTGCGCGTCGGCCGCGCGCCGCCGCTGCTTGGCGGTCAGCTCCGCCAGGTCCAGCCCGCGACCGGCCGCCCGCTCCAGGGCCGCCAGCGCCTCCGGCAGGGCGGCGCCCGCCGCAGCGCCGACCGCCGCGTACTGGCGGCGCAGCAGTTCCACGGCCTTCAGCGACCAGGGCATCAGCTCGGCGTCCAGCAGCAGCCAGCCGGTGCCCAGCTCGTCGAACAGCCCCGAGCGCTCGGCGGCCGCCCGTACCCGGCCCAGCAGGGCCGCGGTCAGGCCGTCGTCGGCGAGGAACGCCCGGCCCGTCCTGGTCCAGATCGCGCCCGGACCGGCCACGCCGAAGCGCCGCTCCAGCGCCGCGTCGTCCCGGGCGACCAGCACCACCGCGCGGGAGCCCATGTGCTTCTCCTCGCACACCAGGTGCCGCACGCCGTCCGCGCGGTAGGCGGCGAACGCCTCCTGCGGGTGCTCCAGGAAGCCGTCCCGGCGGGAGGCCGCGCTCGGCGCCATGGTCGGCGGCAGGTACGCCAGCAGCCGCGGGTCCAGCGCGAAGCGGCTCATCACCTCCAGCGCCGCCGCCGCGTTCTCCTCCCGGACGGCGACCCGCCCGTGCAACCCGGTCTCGACGATCCGGCGGCCCACCACGTCGGCGAGATCCAGCGGACGGCCCTCGCGGGCGCCCGGCGCGTCCGTGGCCAGCGGGCGCACCGGCGCGTACCACTCCCGCTCGGCCGGCACGCTCACCAGCTCCCGCTCCGGGTAGCGCAGCGCCGTCAGGGTGCCGCCGAACACGCAACCGGTGTCCAGGCAGACGGTGTTGTTGACGAAGCTCGCCGACGGCACCGGTGTGTGGCCGTACACCACCAGCGCCTTGCCCCGGTACTCCTCCGCCCACGGGTAGCGCACCGGCAGGCCGTACTCGTCGGTCTCGCCGGTGGTCTCCCCGTACAGCGCGTGCGAACGCACCCGGCCCGAGTTGCGGCCGTGGTAGCGCTCCGGCAGACCGGCGTGGCAGACCACCAGCGCGCCGCCGTCCAGCAGGTAGTGACTCACCAGGCCGCGCATGAACTCCCGCGCCTCGGCCCGGAACTCCTCGGACTCGCCGGCCAGCTGATCCAGCGACTCCTGCAGACCGTAGGCGACGTTGACCTTCTTGCCGTCCAGCGCCCGGCCCAGCTTGTTCTCGTGGTTGCCCGGCACGCACAGCGCGTGCCCGGCCGCCACCATGCCCATCACCAGGCGCAGCACACCCGGCGTGTCCGGGCCGCGGTCGACCAGGTCCCCGACGAACACGGCGGTACGGCCCGCCGGCGGCACCGCGTCCACCGGCCGGCCCCCGGCGTCCCGGGTCAGCGTGTAGCCGAGGCGGGTCAGCAGGGTCTCCAGCTCTGAGCGGCAGCCGTGGATGTCGCCGACGATGTCGAACGGGCCGGTCAGGTGACGCAGGTCGTTGTAGCGCTTCTCAAGCTCCACCTCGGCCGCCGCCACCTCGGCCGCGCCGCGCAGCACGTGCACCTTGCGGAAACCCTCGCGCTCCAGGCCCCGCAGGGAACGGCGCAGCTCGCGGTGCTGGCGCGGGACGACGTGGGCCGGCAGCTGGCGGTCCGCGCGGGAGCGGTTGCGCTCGGCGCACACGCCCGGCGGGACGTCCAGCACGATCGCGATCGGCAGCACGTCGTGCTCGCGGGCGATCCGCACCAGCTGGTGGCGTGCCTCGGGCTGGACGTTGGTGGCGTCCACGACGGTCAGCCGGCCGGCCGCGAGGCGCTTGCCGACGATGTAGTGCAGGACGTCGAAGGCCTCGGCGGAGGCCGACTGGTCGTTCTCGTCGTCGGCGACCAGGCCTCGGCAGAAGTCGGAGGAGACGACCTGGGTGGGCAGGAAGTGGCGGCGGGCGAAGGTCGACTTGCCGGCGCCGCTGGTGCCGATCAGGACGACGAGGGAGACGTCGGTGACGGGGAGGCGGCGGGGGGCGGGGTGGTCCTGGGACAGTTCCTGGTCGTACTCCTGGTCGTGCTCCTGGTGCTGGTGCTGCTCGGGCGTCGGGGTCGCTTCGTCGGTCATCGGGATTCGCCTCCTTCGAGCGCCGGGTCGGTCGGGGTCTGGTCGGTCGGGGTCTGCGCGGTCGGAGTCTGCGCGGTCCGGGTCTGCGCGGTCCGGGTCTGCGCGGTCCGGGTCTGCGCGGTCCGGGTCTGCGCGGCAGGGCCGGTGCCGAGGCGGAACAGGGCCAGCTGGGTCGGCGCGCCGACCTCCCCGTCCTCCGGCCCCACCGGGCGCAGCACCACCGTGTAACCGAACGCGGCCGCGACCCGCTCGGCCCACGCGCGGAACTCGGCGCGCGACCACTCGAAGCGGTGGTCGGCGTGCCGGACGGCGCCCGCCGGCAGGCTCTCCCAGCGGACGTTGTACTCGGCGTTCGGTGTGGTGACGACCACCGCCCCCGGCCGGGCCGCGCCGAACACCGCGTATTCCAGGGCGGGCAGCCTGGGCAGGTCCAGGTGCTCGACCACCTCGCACAGCACCGCCGCGTCGAAGCCCTTCAACCGGGTGTCCGTGTACGTCAGCGCGCCCTGCGCCAGCGTCACCCGGGCCGCCTGCCGCTCCGGCATCCGGTCCAGGCGCAATCCGCGGGCCGCCGCCTGCAACGCCCGCGCGGACACGTCCACGCCGAGCACCTCGGTGAACCGGGCGTCCTTCAGCAGTTCGCCGATCAACTCGCCCCGGCCGCAGCCGAGATCGGCGACGCGGGCCGCGCCCACCTCCCGCAGGGCGGCGAGGATCGCGGCGCGGCGCTGCCCGGCGAGGGACGGCGGCCTGGGCTCCGATGGCGCCCCAGCGGCCTCCGCCTGCTCCTCCGGCCGGTCGTCGACCGCGTTGTCGACCTCCTCGGGCTCCCGGTCGTCCGCCTCCGCCAGCCGGGCCAGCTCCAGACGCTCCATCGCCACCCGGGTCAGCGCCCGGCTCCGGGACAGGTAGCGGCGGGTGATCAGGGCGCGCTCCGGGTGGGCGGCCAGCCAGCCCTCGCCGGCGGCGAGCAGCTTGTCCACCTCGTCCGGGGCGACCCAGTAGTGCTTGGCGCCGTCCAGCACCGGCAGCAGCACGTACAGCTGCTGGAGCGCGTCGGCGAGCCGCACGGCGTCCGAGACCAGCGTGAGCCGCACGTACCGGGACTCGCCCCACTCCGGGAACGCCTCGTCCAGCGGGAGCGCCACCGCCTCGACCCGCCAGCCCAGCGGCTCGAACAGCCGGAGCGCCATCGCCGGGCCACCGCCCTCGCCCGCGCCGTTCGCGGGCACCGCGGGCAGCGTGATCCGCAGCGGGCGCGGGCGCTCCGCCAGCCCCGGCCGGGCCGGGCAGTCGCCCTTCATCGCGGACCGGAACACCGTCCGCAGCGCCACCGCGAGCAGCGAGGACGCCGCGTACGGGCGGTCGTTGACGTACTGGGCGAGCGCGAAGTCCGGCGAACCGCCGCGCCCCTTGCCCCGGCCCTTGCGGACCAGCGCGATCGGATCGACGTCCAGCAGCAGCGCCGCCGTGCAGACGTCGTCGCCCGCATCGGGGTAGAAGACGTGCGCCTCGCCGTGCGACGTCGCGAACCGCTGGACCTTGCCCGGGTGCTTGTGCAGCAGGAAGCCGAGATCGGTGGCCGGGCCCTCGACGCTGCCGGTGGTGGAGATCGACATGAACACCTGCCCGAGTATCACCGAGCAAACCTCCGCTGAACACCGGGTTTCCCGGTGCGGCGGCCGTCCGCCGCGGCCCGCAGGCGGCCGTGTACGCACGGCGGGGGCCTGCCGACCGGCGGCCGCGTCCGCACGACGGGCGTGTTCGGCAGCGGAGCCCCGCATTGGTTAACGTGCACGGTGTGACTGCTGAATCGACCTCCCTCCCGAACGGGGCCGTGGCCGCCGGCCTGGCCACCATCGCCGCCGACGGCACCGTCCTCGACACCTGGTTCCCCGCCCCCGCCCTGGCCGCCGAGCCCGGCCCGGCCGGCACCGTCCGCCTGACCGCCGAGCAGGCCGAGGCCGAACTCGGCGCCGGCGCCGCCGAGGCGCTGCGCGCCGACGCGCGCCGCGGCGTCGAGGTGGTCGCCGTGCGCACCACCATCGCCTCGCTCGACGAGAAGCCGCTCGACACCCACGACGTGTACCTGCGCCTGCACCTGCTCAGCCACCGCCTGGTCAAGCCGCACGGCCAGAACCTGGACGGCGTCTTCGGACTGCTCGCCAACGTCGCGTGGACCAGCATCGGCCCCGTCCCGGTGGACACGGTCGAGCAGGCCCGCCTCGCGGTCCGCGCCCAGGGCGGCCAGCTCGCCGTGTACGGCATCGACAAGTTCCCGCGGATGACCGACTACGTCGCCCCGTCCGGCGTGCGCATCGCCCACGCCGACCGCGTCCGCCTCGGCGCCCACCTGGCCGTCGGCACCACCGTGATGCACGAGGGCTTCGTCAACTTCAACGCCGGCACCCTCGGCACCTCCATGGTCGAGGGCCGGATCAGCGCGGGCGTCGTCGTCGGCGACCACAGCGACATCGGCGGCGGCGCCTCGATCATGGGCACCCTCTCCGGCGGCGGCAAGCAGGTCGTCTCGGTCGGCGAGCGCTGCCTGCTCGGCGCCAACGCCGGCATCGGCATCTCGCTCGGCAGCGACTGCGTCATCGAGGCCGGCCTCTACGTCACCGCCGGCACCCGGGTCACCACCCCGGACGGCACCGTGGCCAAGGCCGTCGAGCTGTCCGGCCAGGACAACCTGCTGTTCCGCCGCAACTCGCAGACCGGCGCCGTCGAGGTCATCGCCCGCTCCGGCTCCTGGGGCGGCCTCAACGCCGACCTGCACGCCCACAACTGACCTGCGGGACCACGCCATCGGGGTCCGGAGCCGACTCGGGCTCCGGATCCCGAGTGCGTGCTCCGGCTTGCGGTGGGGGGCGGGCCCCCTCCCCCCTCCCCCCTCCCCCCTCCCCTCCCTTCCTCTCGCCCGAAGCCTTGGCCCTGTCCCGGCTTGGTCGGGCGCCCGGCTTGCTCGGCGCCGAGCAAGCCGGGTGTGTCTCGTGCGCCTAGCCCAGGCCGCTTCGCGGCGGCAAGCCGGGCTCGCCCGGGAGGCTTACGGTGTAACGGAGTTGGGCCACATCGGGTGGGGCGCGGCGACTGGCCGCCGGAGCGGTTCGTTGGTTGCTGCAGCGGGGGCGTGTGCCTCGGTGGCGAGGCATCAGGCACCCCCGCTGCGCGGGCCGAGCCACCGTCGGCCGCTTCACGCCGCACTACCGATCCGAAGAGGTCCCGTCATGTCCCAACCAACTGCCACGCCGCAGCTCCCGAGCAGCCCGGCGGGCTCGGCCGCCGGTACCTCGTCCGGGCCCGCCGCGCAGAAGAGCCTGCTGGAACAGATGCAGGAACTGCTCGCCTCGGTGACCGCGGATCTCGCCGAGTTGCCGTCCTCCGGCATCCGGGAGGACGGCCCGGCCACCTATCCCACCGGTACGGACACCTCCTCCGACGCTCCCGCCACGCCAGGCACCCGATAGTCCGGCGCCTGCTCCTCCCCCGTCGGCCCGCCCTCGTCCGGCGGGCCGAGCCGGACCACGAGTAAGGGCGAGCCCCGCTCGGCCGGCGCCCCGCCGAGCACCGCGCCCTCCTCTTCCTCCAGCCTGCCCGCCGTCTTCCACAGCCGCCCGGCCAGATCCTTGCACTCCGACACCGCGTCCACGCCGTCGATGCACGTCCAGTAGAGGCTCTCGGTGTCGGCCCCGCAGGCCAGCACCACCAGCGTCTCCCCGACGTCCCGCAGCAGCCCGTCCAGCGCACCCAAGGTCGGTTCCAGCTCGCCGAGTTCGGTGAGCCGCCCGGCCCGGCCGCCGCTCAGCACGGCGGCCCTGACGACAGAGCGTTCCAGGCAGACCGCCGCGTGCGCCGCGGCCTCGGACAGCTGCTGCCCCAGCCCGGTGAGCTCGTCGTCGTCCAGCTCCGCCAACCTGGCTCCCACCGCCTCGGTGAGCAGCGCGGCCTGCCGCGCCTCGGCCAGCACATCCGGTACGTGCCTGGCCTCGGCCAGGGCGTGCCGGGCCCTCTTGATCAGTCGCAGCGCCTCCATGGCCGCCACTCCTTCCGCTCGCTGTCGCCGTGGGACCACGACCGCCGGAGGGGCGGTCAGGTGGTCACGGCGAAAGCGTGCGGCGAAGTCGGCGAGGCCGCATCCGTCATCGGGAAAGCTGTGGACAAGTCCGGGGCTGTGGATAACTCCCGTCCCTCACAAGGACTATTCGTCCACGTCCGGGTTGACACCCGCCCCGTCCGGGTCGGCGTCCGCCGGTCCGTCCGGCACCGGGAAGCGGAGCTCGTTCCGCTCGATCTTGGCCGCGAGGGCCTCCAGCGGATCCACCCCGACCACCGTGCAGAACTGCACCAGGTACGCGAGGACGTCCGCGACCTCGTCCCGCACCCGGTGGGCCCGCTCCGGCTCGGACATCACCGCGGCCGCCTGCTCGGGCGTCAACCACTGGAAGATCTCCAGCAGTTCGCCGGCCTCCACGCTCAGCGCGGCCGCCAGGTTCTTCGGCGTGTGGAAGGGCTCCCAGCGCCGGGCCGCCGCGAAGTCCGCCAGCCGCTGCCGCAGGGCCTCCAAGGTCGGCCCGGTGGGCCCGGCCGGTTCCCCCGGCCTCGTCACTCGTTCGTTCACCCGTCCAGGTCTACCTCACCCGTCCACCTCGTCCGCCCCCGGGTCCGCGCCGTCCCCGCGCCCGCACTGGGCCGGCACCCGGGTCGTCTCGGGCCGCAGCACGGTGTGCCCCGAGTCCGGGTCGCGCCGGCACTCGACCAGCACGGCCGCGCCCGACCGCGGTTCGGGCGCGCCGAGCGCCTCCCGCGCCGCGGCCGGCTCCTGAAGCGCGGCGAGGACGCGCAGTTGGTTGCGCCCGGACATGTCCCGGGCCAGCCGTAGCAGTGAGGCGGTCTGTTCGGTGGCGAGCCCGGCGCCGAGGTCCTCGGCGAGCACGGTGAGCTGCCGGTGCGCCCACGGCACCTCGGCGGCCACGTCGAGGTCGAGCACCCCGGCCCCGGTGAGCAGCACCGCGGCGAACGCGAGGTGGCGCAGCATGCCGTCGGAGGCCTGGTCGGCCCCGGTGCGCCCGAGGACGCCTTCGTCGAAGACCGCGAGGACCCGCTGGTCGGGCCCGCTGCCGCGGTGGGCGAGGGAGAGTCCGAGCAGCGGGTGCGGGGCGGCGGACTGGACGGCGCGCAGGAGCTGCCCGTAGCGGCGCGGGCATTCGTTGCCGAGCCGGGCGAGCACCGCGGAGATGTTGGCGGCGTTGCTGCGCAGCCGGGCCTGCGGGTCGGGCCGGGCCCAGCCGCGCATGAGGGCGGGGACGGGGTGGACGGGGAAGACCTCGCGCAGCGCGGTGAGCAGGTCCTCGGTGGCGGCGAGGACCTGCCGTTCGCCCGGGGAGGAGCCGGCCACCCGGAGCGGCAGTTGCGCGGTGATCATGGTGCCGCTGGGGAAGGGCGCCCGGATGTCGCCCTGGCGGGTGTCGTTGTGCCAGCAGACGTTGACGCGCCGCTTGCGGACGTCCTGTTCGCCGGTGTCGACGAGGGTGCGGCCGTCCAGGGTGAGCGATTCGCGGGCGATCCGCACCGGGCCGTCGGTGCGGACGACGACGTCGAGCCGGATGCGGCCGTGCGGGGAGCGGACGGTGCAGCCGAGGATGACGGCGTCGCGCCCGTGCGGGACGCACCCGGTCAGGCCGCCTCGGACGGGTTTGGCCAGGGGGCCGGTGCGGTCGGGCAGTCCGTCGAAGGAGTCGGCGATCTCCTCTCCGAGGGCGAGCCGGGAGAGCACAGCCAGTGCGTCGAGGGCGTTGGACTTGCCAACGCCGGCGGGCCCGTGCAGGACGGTGAGGGGCGCGAGCGGCAGGACCGCGCGCCGGTAGGACTTGAACGAGGTGAGCCGGAGCTCCTCGACGGTGGGACGTGTTACGGATGGCCGATCGGGCCCCGGGGCGCTCGGTCGGGGGTGGGCCGGCGCGGCGGGCCGGGTGGCGTCGCGGTTCACCCGTCGGACGTTAGCCGCAGGCCGGTCGGCAGAAACGTGCCTGCTCAGCAGATTCATCCCAACGTGGCGGCCACACCCCGCGCGCGCCCGACGTTCAGCGCCGGTAGGCGGCCACCGTCACGGAGGCGGTCACCTCGACCGGGTCCGGCAGCTCCGCGAGCGCGGCGGCCAGGCGGTCCGGGTCGGTGTGCCAGGCGCTGGGGCCCATGCCGACGACGGTGCGCACGTCGTCCGGGCCGAGCCGCAGGGTGAACTCGACCTGCCGCTGCCCGGCAGGGGTCAGGTAGGGGCCGAGCTTCTCGTCGATCCGCCGCTGCTTCTCCTCGTCGACCGACAACAGGCCCAGCGCGCCGACGAGTTCGCGCAGGTGGCGGGCGGTGGGCGAGACCAGCAGCAGGGTGGCGCCGGGGCGCAGCACGCGGCGGATCTCGGGCCCGTTGCGCGGGGCGAAGACGTTGAGCATCAGCCCGGCGGAGGCATCGCGCAGCGGCAGCGGCCGCCAGGCGTCGCAGACCACGGCACCGATCCGGGAGTGGGCCTTGGCGGCGCGGCGCAGCGCGAACTTGGAGATGTCGAGGGCGGCGCCGACGCGGCCGGGCAGGGCGTCGAGGACGTGGGCCAGGTAGTGGCCGGTGCCGGCGCCGAGGTCGGCGACGAGGCCCTCGGGGTCGGCGGCCGCGGCGGCCTCGGCGAGGGCGTCGGCGATGGGCCGGTAGTGGCCGGCGGCGAGGAAGTCGGCACGGGCGGCGACCATCTCGGCGGTGTCGCCGGTGCCGGTGTGGGCGTCTCCGGCGAGGAGGCTGACGTAGCCCTGCTTGGCGAGGTCGAAGCTGTGGCCGGCGGGGCAGCGCAGGGCGCGCTCGTGCCGGGTGAGGGCCTGCGCGCAGTGGGGGCAGGCCAGGTAGTGCTCGATGTCCTGCAGCAACGTTCCGTCTTCTCTCGCCGTTCAGCCCGGGTGCCCGGGGGTTTCGCGGGTCCGGTGGCCCTGAGTAACCAGCCTAACGACCCCGCCCGGCCCCGCTGCCCGGCCCGACCCCGCCCGGCCTCGCTGCCCGGCCTATCGGCCCCGCCCCTGCGCGGCGCGCCCGCGCCCGCGCTCCGCCGCGACGCGCAGGGCGAGGGCGGCGAGCGCCTCGGGCGCGCCGGGCCGGCCACGGATGCCGGGGAAGGCGTTGACGTCGACGATGACGGGTTCGGCGGGCCCGTCGAGCAGGTCGACGCCGTAGACGTCGAGCCCGAACACCTCGCCGACGCGCAGGGCGAGGGCGGCCCGGTCGGCGGGCGGTTCCCAGCCCTGCCCCTGCCCCGACTCCCCTTCGCTGTCGGCGAGTTCGGACCGCCGCCGGGCGGCGAACACCTGCCGGTCGATCACCCACAGCTTCTGGTCCCAGCCGGTCCCCGGGACGAACGGCTGGGTGACGACGGGCTCGTCGGGCCAGCGCGCGACGAGTTCGCGCAACCGGGCCGGGCCGTCGACCCGGGCGACCAGGTCGTGGCGCCGACTGTGCCGGCTTTTGACGACGAACGGGTAGGCGGGATCGGCGAGTTCGGCGAGCCGCCCGGCGTCGCGGGTGGCCGCGAAGGGCAGGTCGGCCGCGCGCGCGAGTTCGGCCATCCGCACCCGGTCCTGACAGAGTTCGGTGGCCGCGGCCGAGTTGATGACAGGCGCCCCGCGTCGCTCCAACTCTTGTGCGAGTGAAAGGGATCGACGGGTGTGGGCCTTGAGCAGATAGACGTCGGCGAGCGACTGCCCTGCCGGTCCAGCAGGGTCGACGATCGTCACCTCGTGCCGGTCCGCCAGCAGGGCGGCGGTCGCCGCGAGCACCGGGTGTCCGGGGTCGGCGGTGATCAGGCCGATCCTCATATCGCCCCGCCCAGGCCAGACCCGCCCAAGCCGGCCCCGTCAAAGCCAGCTCCGTCAAAGCCGGATCCGCCGAACTCTCCACCACCGAAGCCCAGTTGCCCGTACCCCGCGCCGCCACCCGCCGGCACCAGTGCGGGCGCGGGCGCCGACACGGCCGTCCCGCTGCGCGCGAGCCGCAGCACCGCCCGGGCGACCCTGGCGACCGCGTCCGGCACCTGGCGGAAGCTCGGGAAGTCGTTGATGTCGACGACCACCGGCCCGTCCGGCCCGAGCAGCACGTCGACGCCGTACAGGTCGAGCCCGAACACCTCGCCGACCTGCGCCGCGATCCGCGCGACCTCCCCGGGCAACGGGACCTGCCGTTCGCGTACGCCCTGCCCGGGGTGGAGCGGGGAGGAACGTTCCGTCGCGAAGAGCTCGCCGTCGACGCAGTACACCTTGAGGTCGGTGCCGGAGTTGGGCACGTAGGGCTGGGCGATCAACAGCCCCTCGTCGGCGAGTTCGGGGCCGAGGTCGAGGAGGTGGTCGGGGCTGGGCACGAGCCGGACGGCCCGCCCGGAACTGCCGTCGGCGGGCTTGACGACGAGCGGGTACTCGGCGGCCGGGATCTCGGCGAGCCGTTCCCAGCGGGCGGTGGCGTAGGTGACGGGGACGGGCAGGCCGCGGGTGCTGGCGATGACGGAGGCGAGCGCCTTGTCGCGGACGCCGCGGATGGAGCGGACGTCGTTGACGGTGGTGAGACCGACGGCGGCGGCCGCGTCCAGCAGGGTGAGCCCGGGCCCGCCGGAGACGGTCTTGAGCACCCAGGCGTCGTGGCTGCCGGCCCGGATCGCCTCGGATATCGCCATCAGCGAGTCCCCGGGGCGCAGCACGTCCACCCGGTGCCCCCATGCGGTGAGCTGGCGTGCCACGTCGAGCGGCATGCCGTCGTGCCGGTAGTGCTCCTCCACCAGAAAGCAGAGCCTCATGGGCCTGTCTTCCCCCCTTGCCAAGCCGAGTGCGGACGTCCGCCGTCCCCCTTCGGCAGAGCTGTAAAGGCATCAGCATGCCACGCGGTATACGCACAAGATCGCTGCGAGCCGGTAAGCGTTCAGCAACAATCAGGCGCCCGCACCGCCCCGGCCCTTCACCACCCCCGGCACGAAGCACCGCCGCCGCCCTCCACCGCCCCCGGCACGAGGCACCGCCACCGTCCGTCACACCGTCACCGGCGCCCCCGGCACGAAGCCCGGGAACAATGCGGTGGCGGGCCGCCGACGCCCCTGCTTGGATGCACGCCGTGACTTCTGTTGATCATGCCCCCGACCACTCCCTCCTCGACGCGATCGAGCGCTACTACGACGCGGTGCCGCGCAGCGCCGCGCGGACCGAGGACTTCGGCCCGCTGACCTTGTTCGTCCGCGAGGGCGCGGGCTGGCCCTACTACGCCCGCCCCACGCTCGACCACGACGGCCCCGCCACCACCGCCGAGGACGTCCTGCGGGTGCTGGCCCGCCAGCGGGAGCTGGGCGAGCCGGAGGCCTTCGAGTGGGTGGCCGAGCGGAGTCCGGAGCTGCGGGCCGCGGTGGAGGCGGCCGGGCTCGCGGTGCACGAGCACCCGCTGCTGGTGCTGGGCCCGCAGGACGAGCCGGCCTCGGCGCCCGAGCTGCCGGAGGAGGTGCGGGTGGAGGTCCTGGGCGCGGACGCGCCGGAGCTGGCGTCGGCGGTCGCCGTTCCGCACCTGGCGTTCGCCGAGCCGGGCACCGGCGTGGGCGCCGTGGGTGCGGCCGAACTGGCCGAGGCCGCAGGGCGGTTGACGGCGGAGGGCGCGGTGGAGCGGATCGCACGGCGGATCACCGACGGCGCCACCGTGCTGGCCGCCGCGGTGGAGGACGGTTCCGCGCTGTGCGCGGGCCAGCACAATCCGGTGGGCGCGGTCACCGAGGTCGCCGGGGTCGGGACGCTGCCGGTCGCGCGGCGGCGCGGGCTGGGTCTGGCGGTCACCGCGGCCCTGGTCGCGCACGCGCGGGCGAACGGCGTGCGGACGGTGTTCCTGTCCGCCGCCGACGAGGAGGTCGCCCGGATCTACCGCCGAGCGGGCTTCCGCCCGTTCGCGACGGCCCTGATCGCCGAGCCGGCCCCGGACCGGCCCGGCGACTGACCCGCAGGCCGACTGACCCGCAGACCGGCCGACCCCCCGACCACACCAACGAGAGCCCTCAGGAACGGAGGGCGAGGACGACGCGACCGGGCAGGAGCCCACCCGGTCAGTCGTCGTCCTCGTCCTCCGCCCCGCTGACGCCCTCCCCCTCGGCCTCGTCGACGACCCACCCCGCCAGCCGTTCGGCGACCCCGGACACGCCGAGCCGCCCCTCCCGAATGGCCCGGGCGAGGCTGCGCACCTCGCGGGCGGTGGTGGCGACGGTGCAGCCGCTGGCGACGAGGTAGGCGTAGGCGACGGCGGTCGCGTAGAGCTCGTTGGTCTTCTCCAGGGCCGGCACCCGGATCAGCTGGTGCATCAGGGCGGCGGCGCGGTCCTGCGGTTCGGGGTAGACGTCGATGTCGAAGATCTCGGCCTGGTGCCGGGCGACGGCCGCGAGCAACGACCCGTAGTCGGTGACCTGCGGGTCACCGGGCGTGTACTGCTCGGCGGTCATGAGCAGCCACGAGAGGTCGACCTCCAGCTTCAACGGCGCACGTCCTTCAGGTCGCCCGGCTCCGCGAACTCGGCCAGGAAGGCCGTCTCGTACTCCTTCATGAACTGGGCGGCGGCGTCGACGAAGGCCCGCCCCGCCTCGCCCATGTCCTGCTGGACCAGGCGCTCGATGTACTGGTTCATGCTGATCCCCTGCTGCTCCGCCCGTTCCCGGGCCATTTCCGCGGTCGTGGCGTCCACCCGGACGTTCAGCTGCTTCTTACCCATGAATCTCAAGCTAGCGCTGAAGTGCTAGCACAACAAGGGCGCACGCACACCGGACGGAGCGCCCACCCCCACTGTCGGACGGCGCGAAAGACTTCAGTAGCGCAAGATTCATTTCAGTAGGTTCTTCAGTACCGCACCAAAGGTTTCAGTGAGCGCCTCCCGACTACAGGGAGTGTTTGATCTTCGATGCGAGGCTTCCTGGGATCCTGTGACGCGTGAACTCGCATGATGAGGGTGCCCCGCAGACCCGGCCGTCACTCGTTGCGGTCGCCGGCCTGCCATGGCCTCGCCCCCTCCCGCGACGGCTGTCCTCGGTTCCGCTTCCTCGGCCCGGCGAGTCTCTCCTGAGTTGGCTCGATGCGGTCGCGCTTGACTTCGACGTCAGCCGGGACCAAGCCGCCCAGGCCACCGGGGTCATAGCTGTCGACGAAGCGCCCGCCCGGCTCTCCCTCACCTCCACACGTTCGCCCGTCTTCAGCCTGGATGACGAGACCACGACTCGGATCGAAGCCGCGACAGGGGCTGTCGGGCAGCGAGGCCAGGAACTTGACCTTGAACCGCTTCGTGGGGACGGCGTTGCGGACAAGCCCGACGCGTGCCGTTTCATCGTCCGGACGCGGCGTCGCAGCCGAGCCCTGGGTCGATCACACCGAGCTCCGCTTCTGCCCAGGGTGCGTCGCCGCCGACGATGGAAGGTGGCCTTTGGCCTGGTCGCTGCCCTGGGTATTCTGCTGCCTCATTCACAGGTGCTATCTGATTACTATCTGTCCGGCGTGCCGCATGAAGGTTCGGCCCGCCGAAGTCAGCCTCGCACGAGGGGTCTGTGGCCGTGCTGCTCGGGAGCGCGGAGCCGACCCGGGTCTTCGCTGTCCTGGGCGCTTCCGGGACGCAGAAGCGCCACCGCTGCGGGATCCCGAGCTGATTCGACTCCAGAAGCTGCTCCTAGAGCATCTCCAGGCCGACAGCGAGGCTTCACTCGACCGAGCCCGTGCCGACTTCCAAGATCTCTCGGAAATCGCCGTGATGGCCTTGTTCCTAGCGACTCCAGCAAATCTGGACGGCGCCGATCCAGTGATACATGACGCCTTTTCTTCTTTTTCTCGAAGATACTTCGTGAAACACGGGAGGCTCATGAGAGAGAGGGATCGGTTCCACCCTGGAATGCTGGTTCTCACCGGGTGTTTGCGCGTGGCATCCCAGATCGTCTTCGCAGACGACCCTCTGCAGGCCGCCCTTTCGCTGGCCGATCTCAGAAAGCATCCGGCAGATCCTGCCGTTCGACCGCTCCGCCGTTCCTGGATCACTCGGCCACCTGTCCACTCAGGCGAGCGAATCAGGTCAATCGTAGAGGCAGTACAGGAGAATTCCAAATTCTCTCGCGGCTGGCCTTCCTGAATCATGCGCAGCCAACCTGCCAGATCCGCCGACCCGATCAGAGATCCCGGCGCCAGGTAAGTTTGTCATAAGAAATCGGCCCCAGTGAAAGCTTCAAGATCGACTGGAGACGCTGGCTCCCCAGGAGGAAGAGCCAGATGTCGTTGTCGTCCCACGGATGATCGGGGTGCGGCCGCGGTGAATCCACTTCCTCGTTGCCCAGAAGCCATCGTGTCGCCTCGTCCATGTCCTCGCAAATGGCCAACTGTCCCGCTATCCGGACCATGCCGGCCATCCCAAGGCCAGGGAAGGAGTTGGTGGCCTTCCTGGACCGGGTTCGCGCGGGGAAGCCCTCACGGACTGCCTTGTCGGCCCCGGCAAGGTGGCGGGGCTCAGCATGCCACGAGACCAGTTTGAGTAGGACGTTGAAGTCGTTCTCTGCGGCCCGGTCGCATTCCTGCCCTGGGCCATCGACGAGTGGCAAGGTGTTGAGCCACGCTTGGATCTCCAACAGGACGCGGTCACGGGTGCGAAGCACCGGAAGCTCCTTCAATGGCTTTCCGCACCAGAGGGTGCCGGTGCGTTCGACAGCGGCAGGCCGCCGGAGGCTCGGGCTCACCGGCATCGGCCCTGTACACAAACCCGGACTCCTGTCCCGGAATCTCCAGGGCTGGATCGGCGCGTCACATCCAGTGCATTCGCGTACCAAGTAGCAGGAATGTTCCAGGCAGATCACCGACCATCTCCTGTACCAGAGCAGAGGCCACCGGTTGTCCTTCTGATGCAGGCACTTCGGGCAGACTCCTCCTAGTACCTTAGTGGAGCGGAAGCTGTTCCTGCCTCCTGCGTTGATCCACAGGTCCGGTATCCGCTGACCCTTGTCATCGACATACAAGGGGCTGAGCGTCATCGCGAAAACCTCATCGAGGGTCAGACCGGTGGCGGCGCTCACGTTGGCTGCTTGGGCGGTGGTGAGCTGAATAGTGCGATAGGCAAGGCGTCTGCCGGCACTGTTTTCCACTTCCAGACCTAGCAGTGACATGGCATGCCTGCGACCGATTTCATAGGTTGCCGCTATGTGCTCAACCCAGCTATGCAGTGATTCGCCCGCCAACGGCAACGGCACCGAGGCCAACCGCCGAGGCACCGTCGACGTCATCTCCTGCAGCATGGTGACCGTTCTCCCCGTGTCTTAGCGGCGGGCTGGACTCAGATCGACATCGGCTCCAGGGCATCAGCTACCGCTCACGCCGAGGGGAAGTCGACTGGCCGCTCCCAGAGTCGAGCCGTAGTACGGCAGGCAGGTCTTGATGTCAGAGTCCTGGTACGCGCCCGCCCAAGCAGCGGCTGTGAACAGGTCTTGAACCGCGAACTCGTACTCCCGGCCTGCGCGAAGCACCCCGTCCTGAAAGGCCCCGACCTCATCTCGGCTCGGCCACCGCGTCGCAGTGGAGAAGAACGCCTCGGCCCAGATCTCGCACATGCGGGTGAAAAACGCCGGCTTCTTGGTGATCGCCAATTCTGCCTCGCCGAGGCCGAAGTAGAGGTTCGAGGAGCGATGCGCACCTGCATAGACGGCGGCCCGCAGGACGCGAACGACGTACACGCCTTCGTTCAGCAGCTCGTCACACTGGTCCTTGACCCGGTCGACCAGATCGGTAGGCGGGTACTCGCCCGCCTTGATCAGCCAGGACATCGACCATGCCTCGAGCACCTCACTACGATCGAATGCTGCGAGGGCCTCGGTGACGTCGGTGAGATGGAACCAGGCGGCGAACTGCGCTCCCTGCAGGAGCCGATGAGGCTCCTCACCGCCGTCTTCGCGGCATCGCGCGACACTGGCCGAGAAGGTCCGACCCTGGTCGTTGCTTATGCTGCCTGGCCACTCGTTGACCCACACGTCAACGGCTGCTTCGGCGATCGGGTCGCGTTCATCGCCATCAGAGGCCAACTTGTCCTCGGCGCTGACGATGGCCTTGGCACGCTCCTGAAGTCCGTCGATCATGCGCCACGCGATGCCGCACACGTACTTGAAAACGTTGGGCAGCTTGACCGTGGGGTTCGTCATGGCCGTCTCGATGATGTCGGGCCACACCGATACGGGCAGGCCGGCTACCCGGAAGCGCTCGATGCTGGTGCGCCAGTTCTCGTCGAGCGGGGTTGACAAGCGCTGGCTGCCGCTCTCGTACGTCCACGTTTCCCATGCCTGCTGGAAACTCTTCCTGTAGGCAAGCCTGGGCGCTTCCTGCGCTTCGAGTTCGGCGGCGGCTTGCTTGAGCGCTGCCGCCCAGCGCAGGGCGTCCTGGGCCACATCGGCGACGATGGCCGCGTCAGCGGGGACTGAGGACTTGCCGCTGTTGCAGGGCTCGCATGCGGCGATGAGGTTCTCCGGACTGTCGCTTCCGTCGAGGGCGGTGGGGGTGACGTGGTCGACTGTCAGCTTCACGTCGGGGGCCGTGGCTCCGCAGTAGCGGCACGTGTGGTTGTCACGGCGGAGGATTTCGAACCGGAGGCGCTTGCTGACGGCCATGTGGCTCTTCTCTCTCGGTGGTGGGCGCTGCGTGGGCGCTGACGTTAGCTCAGCGGGCGGACATGAACCCCAATCCGAATAGGAACTCCTCGGAATACCGCCCTGCTGCGGTGCGTCCCGGGTGGGGCTGGTTGGAAGCCGCCGCGGCTGGCCTCGGTGATGAACGCCAGCCCGGGGGCGGTGCCCGGGCAGTCGCGGCCGGATACGATGCCGACGCGTCGCACGGGATCGGATGCTGGGGCGTTGGGCCCGGGCCGCAGGCCGGTGGTGGTGATCCAAGGCGTCCAGTCCTCGCGTCAATCCACGGTGAAGAGGTGGCCGGGGTCGACGGAGGCTGCGGCGGAGTCGACCATCTCGCGGCACAGCGCGTGTCGGGCCTGCCAGGCATCGCCGCCGTCGCGGTCGTGGCCGGTGCTTCAGTCGAGCGCCCACTCGCCAAACTCACCTCGGCGGACGTCGAGTCTGCTGCCGACGGCCGACGCTTAAGGCAGTAAAGAGCTTCGCACAGGTCGCTCTCGACCCTCACCGAGAACCATGAGGCGGCTACGACGCCCGCAGCAACGGGCAGTTGCCTGCGCAAGCGCGCGGCAACCATACGCTGGCGTGCGCCGCCGTGAACGCGCCATCTACGCCGACCGAGGTGCCTGAGAGAGCCGCAGGACCGATTCGCGTCGCTCCGCAGGCAATCGACGGTCCGCAGACCCCGGTGCCAGTGGTGGCGTGGTGCCGCAGCGGTGCCGAGCAGCCTCGGCATGCCGGGGTATCGGCACTGGTCAGCACCCTGCCCTGGGGCTAACCCCTGGCAGGCGGGCCAGTGGCTGGTTAACGCTGAACCCGATGATCATTGTTGGCGATCCGTCAGGTTTTGTCGGAGCCCGCTGCTACACCAATTCTCCGGGGGCGGGCCGCGCTGGGCGGAGCGCCGTTGTGGGAGGGAATCGCATGGTGCCCGAGGGATACACCTACGTGAAGGGTCACATCCGCCGAAAGCCGCGGCCGAGGATCAACAAGACGAGCGGCTGGCTCGTCGCCGCCATCGTCGTCGGCGGCCTGTGGCTGTACGGGCAGGGCGGCGGCTCGTCGACCACCACGAACACGAACCCGGGCACCACCGCCCCGGCCTCCGCCCCGGCGGCGGGCCACTGATGCGCCGAAAGCTCCGCCGGCTCGGGCTGCGGGCACCCCGTACCGCCGCCGAACGCGTCGCCGCCGTCGTTATCGCGCTGGTCGTAGTGTCGTGGGCCGCGCAGGGCCTGCGGTGGGTGGTCACCAACGGCCTGCCCCTGCTCGTGGTCCTGGCCGCTCTCAGCGCGGTGGGCCTTGCGGCCTGGTGGTGGATTCGGCGCGTGAGTGCGGCCGCGCGCCGCGAGCGGCTGGCCTCGCTGCGGCTCAGCCTTGCCCAGCTCGACGCGATGGACGACAAGCAGTTCGAGTTCGCCCTGCGCGACCTGCTCCTGCGCGACGGGATCGATGCCCGGCAGGTCGGCCAACAGGGTGACCAGGCCGCCGACGTGATCGGCCAGGATGCCCGGTGGGGCCGAATCGTCGTGCAGGCCAAACACACGAAGGTCGGCGGCAAGGTCGGCTCCCAGGTGATGTACCAGGTCAAGGGCACCGCCCAGCCCGTGCACCGGGCCGATGTCGCGGTGGTCGTCACCAACGGCTCCTTCACCCGCGACGCCAAGGCGTGGGGCGACAAGTACGGCATCCACTGGGTGGACCGCGACGGCCTGCGACGCTGGGCCGAGGACGGCACCGCCCTGCCCGACCTCCTGCACCTGTCCCGACGCGGTCGGCTCGGAGCGGCGGCATGATGAGTACCAGGACCTCGGTGCTCGCCGCCGAGTCGGTGAACGACGTGCTGGACAGCGACCCGGTGGGCGAGACCACGGGATCGTCCGGCGATCCAGCTCTGGACGACACCTGGGGCTGTCCGGAGGTGGCAATGGTGGCCACCGCGGTGCTGGGCGGGTTGGCCCTGATCGCCGGAATCGTGGTGCTCGGCAACTGGCTGGACAGCATCTGGTGGCCGTCCACCACCGTGCTGGGGCCGACGTGCTTCCTCTTCGCGGTGTGGGGCTACCGGCGGGAGGGCCGCCAGAAGTGGGAGGAGCGACTCCGTCGTACCGGGCTGAAGTACTCCCTCGCGCAACTCGACGCCCTCCACTACCGCAGGTTCGAGTACGCGGTGCGGGACCTGATGCGCCGCGACGGCTTCCGAGCAGAGCGGACCGGCGGCGGCGGGGACGACGCCTGCGACGTGCGGGCCGTGGACCCGGACGGGCGGATCTGGGCCGTCCAGGTCAAACACCGGCGTGACGGCGCTGCCGGCAAGAAGATCGGGGTTCCGGTTCTCCAGCAGGTCAAAGGCACCGCCCAGCCCGTCCACGGCGCCACGTTCGCCCTCATCATCACCAACGGAGGCTTCTCCTCCAAGGCAATCCCGTGGGGCAAGACCCACGGCATCCATCTCGTCGACCGGCACCTGTTGGAGACGTGGGCGGCCGGCGGCGGACTGCTGTGGGACCTGATCGACAACCTTCCCGCGCCCAAGCGTCACCCCTCCGACCGCGACCACAAGAGGGCCCGCCGCAAGTGAGAGGCCCGCCCCGCCCCAAGCCCGGAGGGGGCCTACACCTGCACCGCCCAGCCTGGGGCCACCCGGTGGGTCGAGAGCCCGCGCCGGTCTGAGCTCGACCGGGCGGGCGGTGGGCCGAACCGGTCTCGCCGGGCTCCATGCTCCGCTAGCCTGCATTGGGTGACGGAAGCGATGGACAACGCCTCGTGTGGCTCGCGCTACAGCAAGATCGAGGAGGACCTGGTGGTCCTCGGCGAGTCCTTCGGGCTCGGTGAGGTCCAGGCGTGCCGCTTCCTGCCCAACGGCCTGATGAACGGCAACTGGCGGCTCGAGACGGCCGACGGCGCGTTCGCACTGAAGCGGATCATGGACGTGCCGCTGCCGCTCGCCCGCCGTAACCTCGCGGTCCTGTCCGAGCTGGCCAACGCTGGAGTCCCGGTCGGACGGCCGATGGCCACCTCCTCCGGAGAGACTGTGGCAGAGGTCGCGGACCGCGGCTACTGCCTGATCCCCTGGTTGGAGGGCAGCCACCAGCCGGGGACGGAGCTCACGCTGGACCAGGCCGGAGACCTCGGCGTCCTGCTCGGTCAGATCCACCGGAGCCTGAACGACGAACGGACCACCCGGCTGCCGCCGCCGTCGGAGCCCCCGGCAGCCCCGGTGATCACCCCGTACTGGGCGCGCGTCGAAGCGGACCGTTTCCTCACGCTGATCGCTGCCCTGGACTGCCCTACGGCCTTCGACACCGAGGCCGCCCAGGCACTGGGCGAGCGCAAGGTACTGCTCGACAGGTACGCCCACTTTCACCCCACCACCGAGGTGGCGGCCGGCCCGGTGGGCTGGACGCACGGTGACGTGCAGCACCGCAACGTGCTGTGGCGGGACGGCAAGATCGCCGGAGTGATCGACTGGGACCGTATCCGCGTGCGCCCGTTTGGCGAGGAGGTCGCCCGCACCGCCACCGTGCAGTTCGGCGGCGAGGACGGCTTCCTCGACCTGGAACGGACCTCCGCGTTCGTGGCTGGCTACCGATCAGTGGTGCCGATCCCGGTGCCGGCGCTGGCGGACGCGGTGCAGCGGTTGTGGTGGAAGCGCATGTCGGACTACTGGCAGCTGGACTTCCACTACGACCGTGACGACCACTCCTGCGACCACCTGTTCCTGCCCGCCGAGCGCTTCCTGGCCTGGTGGACCGAGCGGCGCGAGGCGGTGCAGGAGGCGTTCGCCGCTATGCCGTGACCACGGTCCGGGCCAGTACGGCGGCGAGGGCCTCGGCGACCTGCTCCATGTAGTCCGGGGCCAGGATCTGCGGCACCTTGAGGACGATCATCTGGCGCATCGCCTTGTGGAAGTACGGCAGCTCGTCCCTGGTCGGCGGCCGGTAGGGGCTGCGGGCCAGGTGCGGCCAGAAGCGGGCGGCCAGCTCGGGGCGCTGGAGGAGCGGGGCCTGGGTCCAGTCCTCGTACAGGGAGCGGACGGGGACGCCGGCCGCCTTGAACCGCTTGCTCAGTCCGGCCGGGTCCGGCACGCGGACGCTGATCGTCAGCGGGGTGCCGTACCAGCCGCGCACGGACAGCTCGCCGATCGCGGGCCAGGTGACGGGCGCGTCGTACTCCTCCAGCACCTTGCGCAGGGTGGCGAGGTTCTGTTCGGCGGCCAGCATCCGGTCGGGCAGCGACCGCAGTTGCTGGCGGGCGATGACGGCCGAGAGGGCGGGCATCCGGTACTTGTAGGCGGCGCCGGTGGTGGCGAACGGCAGCAGGTCGGGCAGGGTGAGCTCCGCAGCCAGGCGGGCAGGGTGGTGCCCGAGGGTGAGAGCCCGCTCGTAGACCTGGCGGTTCATGGTGGTCAGGACGCCGCCCTCGCCGCCGGAGACGGCCTTGGACTCCTGGAGGCTGAAGCATCCGGCCGCACCCCAGGAGCCGACCGCGCGGCCCTGATAGAGGGCGCCGTGGGCGTGCGAGCAGTCCTCGACGATCGGCAGCTCGGTCGCGGCGGCGAGCTGGTCCATGCGGGCGGGGACGCCCCAGGTGTGGGTGGCCAGGACCGCCGAGCACGTGCTGGCAGCCTCGGCGACGGCGGTGGCGGCAATGTTCGGGCCGTCCGGCTCGATGTCGCAGAACACCGGGTAGCTGCCAGCCTGGAAGACGGCGGTGATGGCGGAGACCCAGGTCATCGGGGAGACGGCGACACCGGCCTCGGGGCTGGCGCCGACCGCGTGGAGGGCGGCGTGCAGGGAGGCGGTGCCCGAGTTGAACGACAGCGCGTGGCGGGTGCCGGTGAGACGGGCGAAGGCGGCTTCGAGGCCGTTGGTGGCCGGGCCGAGATTGATCTCGGACAGGTGGCCGTCGTCGAGGAGATTGAGGACGGCGTCCTTCTCGGCTTGCCCGTACTTGGGTTCGCGGGGGAACGGGAGGGTGACGGCGGGGTCGTTCACGAGATGTCCTTCCGGGCGGGGCGAGCGAGAGGCAGCGGGTTACGGGCGGCGACGCGCGTTCGAACCGGCGTCCGGTGTGACTCTCGGAATGACGGCGAGGTGACCGTCGTCGAGGTCGTCGAGGTCGGCCTGGAGCTGGGCGACCCGCAGCCGGAGCATGTCCGGCTCGTCGCAGGAGGCGTGGAACTGCAGCAGCGAATAGGCGATCCGCAGGCGGAACAGGACCAGCGGCAGCAGGCAGTCTGCCGGGACTGGGCCGTCGAAGTAGCCGTCGAGCAGGGCCTCGGTCATCGGGGCCGGTTCGCGCAGCGACCACCCGGCGAGTTCGGCCAACGGATCGCCGCCGCGCACGCTCTCCAGGTCGACGACGCCGGTGATCCGTCGGCCGTCGGTGAACAGGTGCCGGCCGACCCAGTCGCCGTGCAGGAGCCGGGGTGGGCCCTGGGCCAGGCGGCCAGCTCCGACGTCCAGGATGAAGCGGGTCCGGTGCAGCAACCCCGGCAGGTCGAGGCCATCGACGCTCGGGAGGCTGCGGGGCGCGAGGCTGAGGAACCAGCCCTGGATGGTGGCGTGCTGGCCGACGCCGTGGCCGTCGAGTTGGCCGAAGCTGCCGACCTCGATGTTGTGCAGGTGCCGGAGCACCTCGCCCGCGTGAGTCGCCGCGTCCAGGTCCTGCGGTGTGGGCGGTTCGGCTTCGACGGGGCGGCCGGGGCACCGGGACTCCACACACGCCTCCCGGCTGTGCCACAAGACCTCGGCGGCCGGAACGCCGGCCTCGCGCATGCGGGCCGAGGCCCAGGCGGCGGTCGGGTAGCGCGAGCGGCTACCCGCGCGACGGACCTTGACGACCAGCTCGTCACCGCCGTGGGTGGTGACCGCGAAGGGGAGGCTGTCCGTTCCGGCCTTGAGCGGGGTGAAGCGCGCTCCGGCGGCGTCGAACCCCGCCGCGGTGAGCGCGTCGACCAGCAGCGGGTGCGGGCGGCTGATCACCGTGTCAGCGGCGGGCATCGAACACCTCCGGCACAGGGACGGGGCGGCGGTGGGTGGCGGAGGCTAGGGCGGCGTCCAGCAGGGCGATGGAGGCGAGGTTGTCGGCGGCGGGCACCGGCAGCGGGCCGTTCCTGTGGAGGGTGTCGACCATGGCGGTGATACACCGCTGGTAGGCCGGCGGTCCGGCCTCGTTCCGTTGACGGCCCGGGTCCGGGGCCCAGCGGGCGGTGAAGCCCCGGCCCTCCACCCGCCAGTCGCCGTTCGCATCGGTTCGCAGGGCCGGGCCGACGATGTACCCGCCTCGGTAGGTGAAAAGGGAGCGGTCGGCGAAGTGGACGGTGACCGTGGCGATCGAGCTGTGGGCCGCAAGGAAGCCGGTCGCCGTCTCGCTGCAGGTGACTTCGGTGGGCGGCGCGGTGATCAGCGCGCGGACCTGGTCGAAGGCGTGGACGGCAAGGTCGGTGGTGACGGGCAGGTGCTGGCCGGCGCGGAATCCCGGGCCGGGCAAGGTGACCAGGGTGTCCGCGGTGACGGCGAACGGCGCATGTCCACCGAAGCGGACCGTGTCGGCGAAGGCGAGGAAGTCCGGGTCGGCGCCCCGGTTTTGCATGACGGCCAGCAGCAGGCCGCGGTCGCGGGCGAGGTGGACGAGGTCGAGGGCGTCGGGCAGGTTCAGGGCCAAGGGCTTCTCGGTCAGGACGTGCAGGCCCTGGGCGAGCGCCGATCGGCTGACCGGGTAGTGGAGTTCGGGCGGGGTGAGGTTGACGACGACGTCGAGATCGGTCTGGGCGAGAGCGCCGGGGAGTGTCGTGGCGAGAATCGGGCTCAGCTCGTAGCGGTCGGCCAGTACTTGGGCGGCCTGCTGATCGGGGTCGACGAGGGCGGTGATCTCGATGCGCCCGTCTGCGAGCAGGGAGCGGACCCAGCGGCTGGCGATGGCACCGCAGCCGATGATCGCGGCCTTCACGATGCCTCCTTGAACGGGTGCGGCCCCAGGGTCGGGCCGGGGCGGCGCTCGGCGGCCCGGTGGCGGTGGACGTGGTCCAGGGCGCGGGCGGTGAGGTCGTCGAGCGAGCCGCTGGTGGCGTCGAGCAGGGCGACGGCAGGGGCGAGCGGGCGGGTGAGGTAGGCGTTGAAGTGCTCGCTGAAGTGCCGGTCGTAGAAGATCGTCGGCATGCCCTTGCGCAGGCGGGCCCGGCTGGCGAGCACGTCCGGGTCGGCGGTGAGCACGATCGTCAGTTGGGGCATCGCCACCGGACGGCTGGTGACCAGTCTCCGGGCCTGGTCGTCGCAGTCGAAGCCGTGCATCCGGCCGACAGCGTGGACGTGGGCGAGGAGGGTGTCCACGGTGCGGTCGAGGATCACATCCCGGCCCTCGGAGAGGGCCTGCCTGGCCCGGGTGAGCCGCAGGTCCTCGACGTCCAGGAACTGGGCGATGTTGGACAGTTGATGTTCGGCCGTGAACGGCTCGGGGGCTGGCAGCAGGGTGGGGTCGGGGCTGGCGTGGTAGTAGCAGGGGATGACGGCGGGCCGGTTGAGGTGGGGTGCGAGCTGGGCTGCCAGTGTGGTCTTGCCGACGCAGCTGACGCCCTCGATGCCGAGGATCACACGAACTCCCTGTCCGTGGTGGTGGATGGGGTGGTGCGGCGGTTGCTCTTGGGTGCGAGCGCGGTGTGCCGGGTACCGGTGGCCGCCCAGCGGCCGAGGGCGGTCAGCGGGCCGACGCTCTTGAGCAGGAGCCCGGCCAGCGTCTCCGCGCTCCGCACGGCGGTCTCCCGTCCCGTCAGGGGGTGTCCTTTGGCTGCGGCGAGAGCGCGGACCGGCGCGACGGTGGCCGCCCAGAGCGCCGTCGCGGCCGCTGCCCGGACGGGCGGGCGCGTGCGCGGGCCGAGCGCGAGGGCCAGGCAGATGGCGGTGGCGGGCGAGACCAGCAGCCAGGCCATGCCCCGGTAGGCGCCGATGGTCAGGGCCGCTGCGTGGTCGCGGCGGCTTCCGTGGCCTTCGGCGTGCCAGCGGGCGGCGCACTTCGGGTAGTCGAGGTAGCTCTGGAACCAGCGCTCGCTCTGGGCCAGCAACTCGCTCAGGTGCTCGGCCGCCGGCACGGTGGTGGTGAAGGGCGAGCTGTCCACCGGGATGCCGCCCAGGGTGAGCCGGTAGCCGAAGGCGACGTCGTCGAGCACCGTGAAGGTGGGCAGGCCGCCGACCTGGCGGAAGACGTCCGCGCGAACGAGGAGGCCGTGGCCGACGGTCTGGGCCAGCCCTGGCAGCCGGGGGCCGGTGTGCGGGCGGCGGGTGGCGTCGGCGTGCTGGCGGAGGTTGGGGATCTCTCGGCGGAGGGTCCACAGGGTCTGGGCGCGGGCGGCGCCTCGGCACAGGCTCCGCTCCCACCAGGCGCCGGCCGCACTCTGGGTGGCAAAGCGGGCGGACTGCTGAACGACGCATGGGGGTTCACCGTCGGCGGCCCGGCGGCGGGCTAGGAACTCGGCGGTCCGCTCCAGCAGCTCGCGGCTCGGGCGGGAGTCCACGTCGTAGATGGCGATGTACTCCTGGTCCGCGTCGGCGATGGCAAGTTGTTCGACGGCGGCATTGACCTGCGCGGCCTTGCGCCCGTCGCCCCGGTAGTGGACGTGCCGGACCAACGGGTCGGACTGCGGCAGCCGTGCGAGTTCCGCCGTGACGACGTCCGCCGTGGTGGGGAAGCCGGACAGCACCTCGGCAGCCACGGCATCGGTCAGTGTGCCCTCACCGGTGCCGGTCAGGGCCTTGCCGAGGGCGGCCAGCTCGTCGCCGGTCATCTGCGGGAAGCGCTCCACCGTGAGGTCGGCCGCCGTCGCCCCCGCCAGCCGGGCGGCCAGGTGCTGGCGCTCGGCCTCCTCGCGGGCTGTGGTCACCAGGGTCAGCGTTGAGCCGGGGAAGTCGCGCAGGAGCGGGACGAACCAGGCCAGAGCGGCGGTGATCTGCTGTTGCTCCCGCAGCACCGGGACGACGACGTGCAGCACCATCGGCTCCACCGCCCTTCGGTTCCCGGCCCGGACGGGCTGGTCGGCCCAGGCCAGCGTTCGGCGGACCTGCCGCAGCCCGTTGATGTTGCGCGCGGCCACAGCGGCGGCGATCCACCAGGTGGCGCTCCGCCGCAGCGGCTTGCGCTCTCGCGTGTTCACTCGGTACCGCCGTCGGCGACGTAGTCGTGGAACAGGCGGTAGGTGTCACGGAGTTCGCCGGCCGGATAGGTGTCCTGCCAGGGCTTGTCGGGACCGGCGAAGTGCACGAGGGCGGCGGTCTTCTCGTCCTCCAGCAACTGGGCGAGCGGGCTGTCGGCCTCGGCGTGGTGGATGAAGCCGGCCTGGGCGGCCTGCGGCGACATGGCGAAGGTGTTCCACCGCCGGTCCAGCCGCTGCCAGTTGTCGTCGACGGCCCAGTTCAGGGCGTCCTGGTCCCAGAAGCGGACCTTGTCCGGGTGCGCGGACAGGAACTGCCGGGAGCGTTCGAAGACGCCGAGCCGCCGGCAGCGCTCGAGGTCGATGAGCATGACGCCGCTGTTGAAGTAGTCCCGGCCGTACGGGACGCCGAGCTTCTCCCAGCCGGGCAGCTGGATGCCGCGGCCGATGACCGGGTTCTGCGGGTCGCGCACCGCGCCGACCGGACGCCCGTCGAGGGACTGCCGAAGCAGCGGGCGGAGGTCGCCGAGCACCACGGTGTCGGCGTCCAGGTACAGCACCCGGTGCTCGTCGGGGATGACCTCCGGGATGGCCAGGCGCACGTACACGGCGCCGCTGACCCAGTCGGAGACGGGGTAGCGCGGGTCGGTCACCGGCGCCGGCCGCAGCTCGGTACGTAGGCCGGTGCGGTCGGCGTCGCGCCGGATGGCCTTCCGGTTGGCGTCGCTGATCTGCTGGTCGAGGACGATCAGGCGAAGCTCGCCGAGGGTGCCGGGGTGCGCGGCGGCGATCGAGTGCATCAGCGTCCGCAGCGGGCGGGCGTATCCGTCGTCGACTCCGCAGACGATCGCGGGCAGCGGGCGCGGAGAGGTGTTCACGAGGCGCTCCTTCCGGTGGAGGCGGCGGTCTGGCGGGGGAAGTGCTGCTGGGCCCAGTCGAGGGTCTGGCGCAGGCCGTCGCGCAGGTGGGTGGTGGGCTCCCAGCCGAGGTGGGCGCGGGCGGCGGTGATGTCGGGGCAGCGGCGCTTGGGGTCGTCGGCGGGCAGCGGAATGAAGGTGACGGCGGAGACGGAGCCGGTCATGGTCCGGATCTCCTCGGCGAGTTGGAGCATGGTGATCTCGTGCGGGTTGCCGAGGTTCACCGGGCCGGGGTGGTCCGCTGTGGCTGCGGCGAGCAGGCCCTCGACGGTGTCGGCGACGAAGCACAGCGAGCGGGTCTGGCTGCCGTCGCCGGCCACGGTGATCGGCTCTCCCGCCAGTGCCTGCTGGATGAAGGCGGGCACCGCGCGGCCGTCGTCGGCGCGCATCCGAGGGCCGTAGGTGTTGAAGATCCGCACGATCCGGGTGCGGGTGCTGCCGGTGCGCTGGAAGCAGGAGGTCAGTGCCTCGGCGTACCGCTTGGCCTCGTCATAGACGCTTCGGGGCCCGACCGGGTTGACGTTGCCCCAGTACTGCTCGGGCTGCGGGTGCACGAGCGGGTCGCCGTACACCTCGGAGGTCGAGGCGAGCAGGAACCGGGCGTGCTTGGCGTCGGCGAACTCCAGGGCGTTGAGCGTGCCCATCGCGCCGACCTTCAAGGTGGCCAGCGGGTGGCGGGCGTAGTCCAGCGGCGAGGCGGGCGAGGCCAGGTGGAAGACGAAGTCCACCGGACCGGCCACCTTGAAGGGCCGGGTCACATCGTCGGTCTGGAATCGGAAGCCGCCGGCCGAGCGCAGGTGCGAGAGGTTGTCGAGGCGGCCGGTCAGCAGGTTGTCGACGCCGACCACCTCGGCCCCGAGGTCCAGCAGTCGCTCGCACAGGTGCGAGCCGATGAACCCGGCGGCACCGGTGACGACCGCGGTGCGGCGGGCGAAGACGCCGTGTTCGGCCGAGGCTGCCGGATCGCGCGGGAGAATCGGTGGTGCTTGCAGGCGTGGCACGGTGCGTGTCCTCCAGGTCGTCGGGGGTAGCGGGGTTCACGAAGGGCCGTCGAGGCAGCGTGGGCCGGCGCTTCAGACGTCCGGGTCGTGATCGGGAAGGGACCGTGCGGGCGGTGCCGCGACCGGGTGATCGGTGCTGAGCTGGTGGTCGGCGGTGGCCCCGAGCAGCGCGAGCGTGATGACGTGGCCAAGGCCCCACAGCACGGTGAGCGCGGTCCCCACCGGGTCGCGGTGTGCGCCGCGGTGCCTGCCCTGATGCGGCCGCTCGACTGCCTCCATGGCTCCTCCCCTCGCCGGCGTCCGGGGCCGGGCGGTGCGGTACAGCGTCGCCGTGCCGCAGCGCAACTCGGAACGTTTCTGGGGGGTTTCTGCTCGATGCGGCCCGCGCCACAGCGGGTAGCAGTACGCTCACCAACAGGTTATGAATCGCCGGGGGTTGAGATGAGCTCAGACGTTCTGGCAGTCCATCCGCTCACCCACCTGATGCGGTTACGCGGCTGGGGAAAGATCCAGTTCGCGCGCATGATGCGTGACCACGGCGCCGCGCTGAAGATCCACCTGGCGACCAACCGGACGCTGGTGTGGAAATGGGAACAGGGCCAGGAGCCCGAGCCGGATGCACAGTTCGTGCTGGCCGACCTTCTCGGCGTCAATCCCCGTACTCTGGTTGCCAATCCGTGGCCCGGGTGGCTCCCGGTCTGGGGAGTGACCGGCATCACAGCGCCATGGACGAAGGCCGGTACCGTGGACGTACTGGTGGAACTGGTCAGGAGTGGGCATATGGATCGGCGGGGCTTTCTCACCATCACCGGGGCCGCCATGGCCACCGTCGCCGCGAGCTGGGCCTCCGCCTCGCCCGCGTTCGCCTCCGCCCTCGGGGGCGACCAGGTGACGGACTCCATGGTCGACACCCTCGAAGCCCGCGTCGCCACTCTCCAGACCCTGGACGCGCAGATGGGCGGCGCCCGTCTGATCGAGCAGGCCCGCGGCGACCTCGCCATCATCACGACCCTGCTCAAGCACGGCCGCCACACCGAAGCCGTCGAAGCCCGCTTGCTCGGTCTGGCCGCCCAGGTCAACTACATCGCCGGATGGATGGCCTACGACAGCGGCCTGCGCTCAGCCGGTCAGCAGTACTACCTCGGCGCTCTGCGCGCCGCCAAGACCATCGGCGACGACGCCCTCGGCGGCTTCCTGCTCGCCGAGATGGGCGTCCACCTCTCCGACGCCGGCAACCCCGCCGAGCGCGTCGCCCAGGTCGAGACAGCGCTCGCCAACACCCCCGCCACGATGCAGCCCGGCGTCCGCAGCTACCTCGAACTCCACCACGCCGAGAGCCTGTCCCGCGACGGCCAACACCAGAAGGCCGGCTCCGCCCTCAATCGAGCCCACGACCTCTGGTCCAAGAACGGCAGCGACCAGCTCCCGAGCTGGCTCTCCTGGTACGGCGACGCCCAACTCAGCTCCACCGAGGGCAAGATCATGCTCCGCTCCGGCCAGGTCGACCGGGCCACCAGCGCGCTGGCCTCCTCCATCGACCACGCCGTCCCCCGCGACCAGGCCGTCCGCGCTGGCCGCCTCGCTACCGCCCGCCTCGCCGGCAAGGACCTTGACGGGGCCCTCGATGCCGCCAACCGCGGCCTCGGCCTTCTCGAAACCCAGGTTCACTCCGTGCGTGCCGTCAACCGCCTCACCAAGTTCGACGGCTACCTCAAGCCCCACCATGGCGAGCCTGCCGTCGCCGAGTTCCGCGAGCGGCTGCGCGCGCTTCCCGTCATGGCAGCGTGACTCGCGCGGACCATAGGGAGATCGCCCGGTTCTGTCCCTGAGGCCCAGCTATGCCTCGCAGCACGTGGGCCCCGGCGCCGTCCTTCCGGTGCGGGGCCCACGTGCGTTTACGGTGCCGGCCGTGGTTTCGGCCAGCCGGGGGGTCAGGTGCGCTGGAGCGGCATGCGCTTTCGGTGCACAAGCGGGATGCCAAGGCGGGCGGCCACGGTCCTCTCCAGGGCGGAGACGACGTGGTCGGGGGTAGTGTCCCGCAGTGGGATCACCCAGTACTCGGCCCACTCCTCCCTCTTCGAGGTGCTGCGGTTGACATGCTGGCTGAGCCGGGTCGCGGCGGCGCCCCGGCTCAGGGCTCGGGTGGGCGCGGTCTTGCCGCAGTAGCAGGCGTTGCCGCGGCGGTTGGCCACGATGTAGATGGCCTTGTTCTCATACCCGGAGTCCTCCCCGATGGGGATCGGTTCCGGCTGCAGCTCGGCGAGCCACTGGCCCGCGAGTCGAGCGAGCATGGCGTACCGGTCGTCGGTGATGCCCACGACGCCCGGCCAGGTGGTGTCGGTCATCAGCTCGGCTCGTCCTCGGAGATCTTTCCGAGCTTCTTGCCCAAGGTGTTGATGTTCTTGAAGGTCGGCTCGACGAGGACCCAGGGCAGATCGGCGGTGGTGCCGTGCTCCTTGCGCAGGAAGATCAGGTAGTCGAGGTTGGCGACCGTCGTGGCCAGGGACGACTGAAAACCGGTGAGAGCCTCGTCCTCAAGCTCGGTGGCGGTGGGCTCGTTCTGGTAGTACTCGGGGTCGAACCCATGGCTGGCGACGAGGCGGAGGTGGGCGTTGAAGTCGCTGCCCTTCCAGTCCTCCTGCTCTACGAGTTGGCCGTGGGCCCACCAGCGCGGGCGCAGGCCGGCCCTGATCCGCTTGATCGCGTCAGCGAGCACCTGCGGCCCCTCCTTCCTGCCGAGCACGGCCTCGATGACCGTGCCGACGGGGGTGCGCATGACCTTGATGCCGCCCACGATCTGCTCGGCGGTGCCACCGGCGGCGAGCAGGTTCCCGCTGGTGACGAGGTTGACCATGGCGATCACGCCGAGGAGGAGCCGGGCGGGGATGTCACCGGTGTCGGCGCGCGCGAGGAGGTCGTCCACGGCCTCGTCCGAGTCGATGTTCTCGACAGTCCACTCGTGGTCTGCCAAGTCCTTCCAGAGGATGTTCTTCTCCACCGCAGTGCGCACGGACGCCATGGTCTCCTTGGGGAGGCTGGAGTAGGAGCGCAAGCCGAGTTCGGCGGCGGGGCCGCTGCGGTGGGAGATCACGAGGCGACTCTTGTCGAGCTTCGCGGCCATGATCGCGTTCAGCCTCCGCTCCTTGCGGGTGAGCTGCTGGACGACGAAAGCGAACCTCAGGTCACGGAAGGCCGGGTTAAGCCCGAGGGTCTTCATGGCGTCGGTGACGTCGGTCCGGCCGAGGAGGACGTCCTTCACGGCCGGGGCATCGTCGCCAAGCTCGCCGGCATCGAACAGCGCGGTGACGATCTCCTCGGCGGTGACGCCGCTTTTGGAGGACTCCTCGAAGGGCTTCACGCCAACGTTCATGCGCATCAGCAGCGAGCGGACTGCGGCGGGGAAGCGCTGCATGCCCAGACTCGGCTTATCGTCGATGTAGCCGACGATGACCTGCACCGGGACGGTCATCGCGTTGAGTAGCTCGGCGGCGCGGTCCCGCTTGGCGCGGGCAGTCTTGCTCGTGCCGGATGCCTCGGTGAAGTCGCGGTGGGCGTTCTTGACGATCTCCCGGACGAGGTCCCGCCGCTGGCTGAGGGTGCGCCGCATGAGGTGGGACGGGAGCAGCGGGACCAGGTCCTTGGCGGTGGCGGGGCTGATCTGGCTGGCCTGGACCTTGAGGTTGGCGGTGCAGGAGGCCCAGCGGCTGTTGCCGTCGACGATGCTCAGGTCGTCGTCGGGGTAGTGCCCGGCGTTGAGGAAGGAGACGGGGACGGCGGTAAGCGGCCGCTCGACGATGCGCCGGCCGACCTCCTGGGGGTTGCTCTCCCTGACGCGCTTGGACGCACGGTCGATGGCAGTGAGGAGGTCCTCCATCGGGTCGGCGTAGACGAGGGTGGCGTCGGTGCCGTGAGCAGTGGGCATGGTGAGGACCCGCTGGCTCTCGCTGGTGCCCGGGTCAGCAGCGTAGTGCGCTTCGTCAAGCAACCTGTCGTTCTCGATCGCGGGGGACAGCATCAGCGTGTACGCGCGGTAGTTGAGTGCGACCAGCCATCCGGTCTCGACGCGGTGGCGGTCCAGGCGGGCGCCGTCGAGGAGGCCAGGCTCGACCGCGCCGTACGCGATCCGCTGGATGGCGGCCTCGGAGATCTGGACGTCGGGACGCTGCTTCTCGAGGTACTTGATCGCCTTGATGGTCTTGCTGACCGGCTCGACACGGTGCTCGAACGGTGACGAGCGGTCGCCGGTGCGGATGTCGATGAGATCGACGGCGTCGATGTCGTCGGGCTCGTCGGGGAAGTTGGTGATGCTCACTGAGCCTCAATCGGCTGGGCCGGCGCGAGGCTGGCTCGCGGCCGGTCATCGGCGTACGCGAGCAGAGCGCCATGGAGCGCAACGCACCCGTGCCTGCCTGGGCAAGGACCGCGGTCCGTCGCTGGGCTGACCCGGCGTCGCTTCGGTGACCTGCAGGCGGAATCCGGGTACCCGCCCCGTGACGTGCAGGCGGCGCACTCGGGTCTTGCTGGTGGATACCGCGGTGTCTACCAGCTGCGCAGCAGACCGCTCTCGGCGGCGGCGATGGGAAGAGCGTACAGCCTTCCAAGTGGGCTCAGCACAGAAGTTGACGGTCCTTCCGATTTGGTCTTCGTGGCCTGCACGATTTCGCCCAACGAACTGTCAGAGGTTGCGTGGGGTTGCATGCCGTGCCTGTCACGCGCTGGCGCGGAACATGCTCGCCGCCTGAGCCGCGTCGGTCAGCTGGCTGCCGCGGAACAGCGCGAGGAATAGCGTTGCGATTCCCACAGTGACGACGGGCCCGGTCAAGCTGGTCGGCAGTCCCGAGTACGTCACGGCGACAACTACGCCGAGACCACCACCGGCAACACCCAGCCAGCGCAGGAACGGCCGGTCCACGACCGGCTCCGCCCCGAGATCCTCCTCCTCCAGGAGCGCGGCGCATCGTCCCTCCGCATACCTGTTCGCAATCGTCATCAGCTTGACCGCGAGGTCCTGAAACGCCGCAGCAGGCTCCGACAGCACCCGCGCCTCATCCGCCCGCAACGCACCGATCACCTTCGCCGCATGCGCCTTCGCCACCCGTCGCTGGTGCCGCCTCAGCCGGTACCCGCGAGCTTGGTATGCCTTTCGGATCTCCCGCTCCGCCGCTCTGAGCGAGACCCGGGGAAGCGCGTCCAGCGACGGCTCCGCGCTCCATTGCAGATGAACACGCGCGCACCGGGTCGCGGTGGCGACGAGGACGGCAACTCCCGACCAGTTCACCGAGTTGTGCCTGCGATCCAGGGCTGGGTGACCAAGCTCCCCACGGAGGGAATCGGCCACACCCATGGGCATGAGCCTCCTCAGGACAACGAAGACCAGAGCGCCGGCCAGCAGCAGCGGAACGAGCTTGACGGCGCCGTGCTCCGACAGCAGGACGGGGAGCTTCTTGCCGATGACGACCGGCACCGAGACGATCCCGAGCAACAGCGAGCTGAGCGGATCATGCACAGCGTGGGCCACGGTGGGATGACTCGCCTCCTCCACGGCGTGCCGGACGGCGTCGATGACGCTCTGGCCGTCCACCCTCACCAGGATAATCACGGCGACGGCATAGATCGGTAGGGCGTTGACGACCTGCTCGAAGCACCGGCGTATCGCCGTACCGACCAAGCCGGGCCGGATGTCCGGCACCCGGTCTTCCACGACGCAGGGCAGAACGCGGCCCGCGCTGAGCACTATCTCGTTCACGGGCTCTGCCACCAGTCGGTCCCGCAGACGTCGTACCGGGCCGAGCACCAGCCGCTCCCACCACCGCAGGACCGTCGGCTTGGCGATGTCCGCGATCCAGCACACGACAGCAAGCCCGACAAGGGTTAGGAGTGGACGCATTCGCCGATCATCGCAGTCGGCTTGGCACTGCGTCAGGCTTCTGCCTAGATCTACGGGATGCTCCGCAAAGCCCGGCCACCTTCGTCTCGACTCCGACGCCGCGAACGGCCGCTCCGGGGGAACGGCCGCCAGCCGGCCAGTCGTCGCGGTAGCGTGATCCGTCTACCGCCCGGCATGCCAACCAGGAGCAAAGAAACGGGAGTTCGAGTGAGCGACCAGGCCATCAAGTACGTGCACCAGTTGGCCGTCGCCGACCCGCTCTCCAAGCGGGTGCTGCTGGTACTGGCCCAGCACACCGAACCCACCACCAGCATGTGGGGCCACGAGATCCCCGAGATCATGGGCCTGGACATCACCGAGACCGACCTGCCGACACTCGCGGCCCAGGCCGGGTTCGCCGCGGAGGAGTTCCGCCAGCAACTCCGCCAGCTCAAGCAGCACGTGAAGATGGACGTACTCGAACATTCCGACGGGACCTGGGAGATTGTCTACGGGCCGTCGTACACCGACAAGTACTCGCCGATCCCCCAGCCGGTCACGGAGGAGAACGTCGGCGGACTCCACGACTTCGCAATGCCGGGCTGGGAGTACTACAGCACCTGGGGCTGGGAAGAGGGCCTCGGGCACTTCTACGCCCAGATCATCCACAACAGCGACGACCGGGACGCCACCCCTCGAATCTGGATCACCCCGCCCAGGTACGTGGTGCGGACGATCGACGAGCTGGCCCAGGTAATCGCTGACGAAATCGCACCCTACGAGCCGATTCGGGTGCCGGCCTCCGTGATCAAGATGTACATGACCAAACCGCCCCTCTCGCCTCGGTAGCCAGCAGAACCGGCTCCAAGCAGCACTCCAACGCCCCCCGACGCGCCAACCAGGCTCCAGCAGCAGCCGTTCCTGGAGGCCTGAAACCACCTGCGGACACGCGGCCGCCGTCGGTACCGTCGTGGCATGGGATCGCCGATCACGTTCGAGAGCCTGTTGTCCGGCGCCAGGGATTTCGCACACCTCGCCATGGACGCGCACGCGGAAGGCCAGACCGAGGTCTTCCTCTTGGAAGCGGGAGTCAGCGTCGAGCGCCTGGCCAAGGCCGCGCTGGTGCAGGTGCATCCGACGCTGCTGTCGGAGGTGAAGGGCAACGACGACATGCTGCTGCACTTCGCCGGAGCGATGACCACTCCGCCGCAGAGGTTCCACACCATCGGGGCGGCCGTGGCAATCACCCGGCTGCGGAAGATCGGCGTTCTGCCGAGGTCGGCGGAACTGGACGGGCTGATCGAGCTGCGGAACGGCGTCGCGCACCTCGGCACCAGCAGCGGCGAGGACTACCTGGCCCCGTTCGTGGAGACGATCTGCAAGCTCCTCGACCACGCCAGCGAGGACCGGGCCGCGTTCTGGGGGTCGTGGTCTGGTGCCGTCCAGGTGACGCTGGACGACCGGTTCGACCGGGTTCAGAAGGCCGTCCATCTCCGCATGGACCAGGCCCGGTTCAGGATGGAGACCCGCTTCGGAAGGCTGCCCGAGGAGGCGGTCGAGAGCGTGGCCAAGACCATCAGCGAGACGGGACTCGTGGTCATCGACCGGAGCCCGACCGGCGTGCACTTCCGGACCCTCACCAGGTGTCCGGCCTGCGGCACCGAAGCCGCCGCCCTGTTCCTGAAGGCCGCAAACGCGGCACTGTTGTACGAGATGGAGCTGGCTGCGGAGGAACTGCTGTGCGGATTGTGCGGTCTCCGACTTGCGGGTGAAGAGGAGATCGGGATCGCTGGTATCCCGTCCACCATGAGGTGCAAGGTCGAAGACCTCAAGGAGGTAGTCGACGACGGACCCATCACCGGCAACCTTCTTGGACACCATGACGCCTTCTGACCGGCCGGGTGCCGAACCCCCGGCGAGTGAAGACTGCACCCCCTTCCGCCTCCGAGGGCTGCTCAGTCCTCGGTGAACAGCTCGTGGGGCTCGACGCCCAGTGCCTTCGCCAGGGCCGGGATGCGGTCCACCGAGACGCTGTGCCGAGCGGTTTCCAGGTCGATATAGAAGGACCGGTCCATGCCGGCCGCTGCCGCCACGGCGGTCTGAGTCAGCCCCCGCCTCTTGCGAAGCGCCCGCAGGCGGCGCCCGAAGAGGATGCGCTGGGCCGGGATGCCCGGATCTGAATCGCTATTCGCCACGGGCAGTAACCGTAGTACAGTCCGATGTGTAGGAAGTCTCCTACAAGATCAATTTATTGCGCCTGGGGGAGGTCGCATGTCCGCGTCGGCACAACCACTGCCTGATCCCAATGTGCCGACCCTGGCAACAGGCGGAGCCGAGGTGCGGCAGCTGCCGTCCGCGGTCCCGCGCAGGCTCCCCTCTGTGTTGGTGCCAGTGGTTGGGGAGTCCTTCCCCTCGTGGGTGGACCGGGTCGCGGTGGATCTGGAGCTGACGCCTGGTGAGGCCGCGCGGCGGCTGGGGCTGGAGTGCCGTTCGAGCGACCGCGCGGTGCGGCCGGTGTGCTACGGCGTGGCGCTGACGGAGCTGGGTGCGCGCCGGATCGGGGCGGCGACCGGGTTGGACGAGATCGAGCTGCGGTTCATGCAACTGGCCCGGTACGCGGGCGGTGTTCTGGACTTCTCACGGCTGGACCTGGCCGACCCGCCGTCGGTGACCCGGCTGAGCAACCGCGAGTGGGCACTGTTCACCGGCACCCGGGCGTGCCCGAAGTGCCTGGGCGAGCGTCCGGTGTGGCAGCTGTGGTGGCGCCTGGGCATTGCGGCGGTGTGTCCGGTCCACCGGGTGCTGCTGGTGGACACCTGCCCGATATGCGGTGACCGGTTCGGGCTCGCGCACTCCGGGCATCCCGGCGGTCTGCCGACCCGATCGGGTGTCCTGGACCTGCGGCGGTGCAACAACCGCCGCTCAGTGGCTCCCGGGCGGCGATCGGTCCCTTGTGAGCAGGCTCTGGCCGAGCTGCCGTCCGTGACCGTTCCGGTGCAACTCGTGGACGTGCAGAAGCTGGTGCTGGAGGCCGCGCACGGGGGCCCGGCCGTGGTCGCCGGGCGGGCGGTGGCGACGGCTGACTTCTTCGCCGCCCTGCGCTACCTGGCCGCTGCCGCCCGAGCGGGTGCCGTACCGAGCGACCTAGCGAGCTGCCAGGCGCTGATTCCCGAGGCCGCCGAGGCGTTCACGGCCTACCAGGACGTGCGCCGGCGTGCCCGCCACGGCGGCGCCCGGACCAAGCTCGGGATGGCCCCGCCTACTGCCGCGCACGCGGCCGCCGTCCTCGCCCTGACGGCCCCGCTGCTGGTCGCCCCGCGCCGGACTGCGATGAGCACCGCCTTGGCCCGCTGGCAGCGCTCCGTCCCGGAGTCCCTGACGATCCCGGCCTGCCTGAGCGACGACAGCAGCGAGCAGCCGCCCACCGGAGCGATCCACGACACGGCCCTTGAGGAAGGACGGACGTGAGTCCGAAGAGAACCCGGACCCTGCGGCCGGTCAGGTATGCGCCCGACCAGCTGTTCGTCCACTACTACGACGCCCAGCAGACCGAGCGCCTGATACCCGCCTCCCAAGCGGCCACGGTGCGCTTCGAGGACTGCCTGCCCGCTCGCGAGATCCCCTCGTACGCGGGGATGCGACATACCCCAGGCTCGTACTGGGCAGCCAGTTGCGACGCCGTCCTGGACTACGAGAGCTACCTCGAAGCCAAGTGGATGAAGCTGCTGGACTTCGACTCCCAGGTCGCCGCTCTCGCCGCGCAGCCGTTCATCCTCGAAGGCGTTGACGCCCAGGGGAAGTGGACGCACGTCCCTGACCTGTTCGTCCGCCGCACCAACGGCTCGGTGCTCCTGCTGGATGTGAAGAACCCTCAGCAACTGGCCAAGCTCCGCGTCGTCCAGCAGGCCGAGCGCACCGAGAATGCCTGCCAGGACCTCGGCTGGGACTACCGCATGGTCGGTGACCCCGATCCCCAGCTGTGGGCAACTGTCGAATGGCTGTGCGGCTACCGCCGGCCGCTGAACGCCACCGCTGATCTGGTCGATCCGATCCTCGCGCTCGCCACCCAGCCGATCGCGCTCGGAGACCTGGTCGGCTTTCGCCATGACCCCGAGGTAGCGCGTCCGGTCATCTACCACCTGATGTGGCACCACCACCTGCTGTTCGACATCGACCGGCCGCTTCGCGACCACACCCGGGTGTGGGCCGCCCCTACTTCGGAGAGGACGCGATGAACCAGCGCTACCGCATCGCCGTCGAGGACTGGATCGAGTTCGAGGACGAGCGCCACCAGGTCGTGGGCACCGACGGCGCGCTGGTGCGGCTGCGGTCCATAACCGGGCACCGGATCACCATCATGCTCTCGGAGTTGCTGGCCGATCCCTCCTTCCGCGCTCACGCCGAGCCGCCGCCCGGCACCGGGAGCAACGACGTGGGGCTGGACCCGGGCGGGGTGCTGGCCACCGTGTCCCCCGAGGTCCGCCAGGCGGCCCTGGACCTGGAGGCTCACCTGTGGGAGGCCACCACGGGCTTTCGCTCCGGCGACCCGATGAAGGCCCTGGCCGGCGAGCCCCGCCCGCAGTACGACCCCAACATCCCGGTGACCGAACGCATCGAAGCCAAAGCCGCGGAACTCGGCCGCACCTCCCGCCGCCTCTGGCAGCTGCTGGAAGAGTGGGACGAGAAGGGCCTGTTCGCACTGGTCGACGGGCGCAAGACACGCATCCGCAACCCGTTCCGCAACACCGACCCGCGGGTCATCCAGGCGATCCGCGAGCAGTCTGCGTCCGAACGGATGGACAGTTCCTCCGCCGTCACCACCCGGTTCCTGAGGCGCACGCAGAACAGGCTCGACGCCGACTACGGCGAGGGCACGGTACTGCTGCCCAGGGAGGACACCTTCCGACGCCTGGTCAAGACGCTGCTGGACCGGCGACCCTCCGATCCCGCCTACCAGCGCCAGTCGGCCGCCAACCAGCCCGACCGCACCTTCGGCAACGTCATCGCGCACCGCCCCGGCCAGGTCGTCATGCTCGACACCACGCCGCTCGACGTCCTGGCGTGGGATGCGGCCACCGACAGCACGTACGGGGTCGAACTCACCGTCGCACTCGACGTGGCGACCCGCTCGATCCTGGCCTGGCGGCTCACTCCCGCTGGCACAAAGGCCATCGACATCGGCCTCCTGCTGGCGGACGTGATGACGCCAGAGCCGATGCGCCCGGCATGGGGCGACGCCCTGCGCTACTCGATGCTCCGGGTGCCCTACGAGCGCCTGCTCTCGCTGGACGAGCGCCTCGCCCACGCCGCCGCCCGACCGGTGATCTATCCCGAGACCCTGCTCTTCGACCACGGAAAGCCCTATCAGTCCGACGTGGTACGGCGTGCCTGCCGCTCCTGGAAGATCGACATCCAGGACGCGCGCAAGCTCAAGCCCACCGACAAGCCGCACATCGAACGGCTCTTCGGCACCATCCGCGAGCAGTTCTCCATGCACGTCGCCGGCTACAAGGGCTTCAACGTCGCCACCCGGGGCCGCACCGTCGAGGAGCAGGCCCGCTGGAGCATCGACGAGATCGCCGAGTTCTTCGCCGAGTACGTCGTGGCCGTCTACCAGCAGCACCCGCACTCCGGACTGCACCTGTACGGCTTCCCCGACCTGGAGGTCTCGCCGAACGAGGCATACGCGATGGCCCTGGGCTCGGCTGGCTTCGTCGACTGCCCGAGGGATCCGAACCTGTACTACGAACTGCTGCCGATCGCCGACAACGGCGGACGGGTCATCAACTCCTACGGCGTGGAGATCAACCACCTCGTCTACAACGCCGACGTGCTCTACCAGTTCCGCAAGGCCAAGTCGCCTTACCCGAACGAGCTGTGGCCGATCCGCTATGACCCGCGCAATCTCCTGCACGTCTACTTCCACAACCCCCGCGACAAGAAGTGGTACACGCTGCGGTGGACCCATGCGCTCAGCGACCTGCAGCCGTTCACCGACATCACCCTGCGCGAAGCCAAACGCCTCCTCCTCCAACGCGGATCCGACGCCTCCAAGCAGGCCAGCATCGCCCAGGCGCTGCGGGAGTTGCAGAACCGCACCGACGCGCCCGAGACCTGGACCAAGGGAACCCGCAAGCGCTGGACCCGCGACCGCCACCGCGCCCACGCACAGGCTGCCGACGCCTTGCGCTCCACCCCGGCCGTGCCGGCGCCGCCGCCCGCTCCGCTTCCGGAAACCCGCAAGCCCACCATCACCGGCCTGCACGCCGTTCCCGACCTGCCGGACGAGGACGACGACCTCGATCTCGACGCCATCCAACCCGCAACGGTGTGGAACCCACGCATCCACCAGGAGAACTGAGCACGTGACCGCCATCGCCTTCCCCGACGACGAACCTCACTACTTCGAGCACCCGGGCCTCTCCGAGCCCCGCACGAAGGAGGAATGGCGCGCGTACCTCGACTTCGAGCCGCCCCTCAAGCCCAAGAAGCTCTCCCTGGAGCTGTACGAGCAGCTCAGCGCCCGAGAGAAGAGCCTCCACAACAAGGCCCGCAACGCCCACCACAGTGCCTTGGTGATCGTCCGCACCGCCAAGATGGAAGCCATCCACCACCAGATCCGCCGCCGGATGGTCACCAACGCCCACCAGCCGGCGGGAGCCCGCCGCGGCATCGTCCTGGACGGCCCCGCCACCTTGGGCAAGTCCACCCTCGTCAAGATGTTCGGCTACGACTTCGAGCACGGTCTGCGCCAGGAGTTCCCCGAGCGCTTCGAACGCAGCTACCGCGTCGACAACCGCTCGATCGACTACACGCCCGTGGTGTACGTCAACATCCCCTCCCAGGCCACCCCGAAGGACCTGTCCATCGCGCTGGCCGACTACATGGGCATGGGGTACCGCTCGGGCGCGACCAAGAGCACCATCACCAACCGGCTCCTGGACGAGATGCGCCGCTGCGGCGTGGAGCTGGTGATCATCGACGACGCCCACTTCATGGACCTGTCGCTCAGGGAAGGCAAGGTCGTCAACGACCACCTGAAGTTCATCGCCAACCACACGGCGGCCACCTTCATCTACACCGGGGTCGACCTCAAGCACTCCGGGCTGTTCCTGGAGGGCGCCGGCGGTTCCCGCGTCACCCAGACCTCCGGCCGCAACACCCTGCTCCACATCGAACCGTTCTCCATCGAGACGCGGCAGGACAAGGCCGACTGGGTCAGCGTCATCGCGTCAATGGAGGACGCCCTCGTGCTCTATCAGCACCAGCCTGGCACCCTCAAGCGAGCCTGGAAGTACCTCCACCAGCGCACCGGAGGCAACATCAGCTCGCTCGCCGAACTGATCCGGGAGTCCGCCGCCGAAGCCGTCATGACCGGCGCTGAGGCCGTCGATCGCAAGCTCATGAGCACCATAGTGATCAACGAGAACGCTCAGACCACCTACGACACCTCATGGCACGAGGAGCCCCAGCCCCCCATCACGTTGAGCGACCCTGACGACGGAGAGACGGCCGCCAGCTGAAGCATCAGGCCAATGATGCCTGGAGCCGGTAAGCCGCTGGAAACCATCGTCGGCCACCATCCCTCCCAGATACCTGGGCAACTGACGGCAGCTGAACAAATGAGTTCACCAGTAGCTCACAGGGGGTCACCCTCCACCGTCCAGGCAGCAGTCTCAATGGCGAGGCGGCTCCCGTTGTCGTCTGCGCAGATCAGCGGATGCGCAGGGTGCTCGGCGGCCAAGTTGAGGCCACGATCGAGGGCGGTCTGACGGGCGGACCGGCGCGTGTGCTCAATGGCTTCCTGCAGGTGAGCTGGCACGCTGACGGATTCGGTGACGAGCAGCACCTGGCGGCCGTCAGCAAGGAGGAAGAAGCTTACTTCGTTCTGCCCCTCCGACAGGGGGAACGGTGACGCCCCCGGGGTGCCCAGCAGGACCGAGACGTAGACGGCGTGACCAGCTCCTGGGCTGACCAGCTCAACGACCGCTCCCTTGCTCTGCTCGGGCTCGTAGTGTTGGAGCTCGGAGTCGGGCAGGAGAACGGCGTACGCCTCTACCCAGCCCGGCTCTACTTCGTCGAGTGGGGGTGAGAACTTGTCGAACGCGCGGTCCACATCCGGTGAGAAGTAGCGGCTGGCAACTTCCTGGCTGACGAATGCGGTCCTCCATCGTCCCGACTCATGGAGGCTGACCTTTGCCAGTTCCCCGAGCGGACGAGACAAAAGATAGACGTCGGACTTGCCGTGCCTGTCGAAGACTCTCCAGGTGGTCGACCGTCGGCCGTCTGCGGCTACAGTCCGGAACCGGACCACGTTGTCTTTCGATCCCACTCCGGCCCCCCTCGCAAGCCATGGCTGGCCCTTGGAGATGGACACGATAGCGCGAACACGACCGCGGGGGCAGGAGTCACCGAGCGTGACCTTCCTGTCTGCTTACCTCAGGACGGCCATGTGCTCACTGAAATCTTTCGTGCGGTGGAGGCCACAAGATCCACCGCACGAAAGATTTCAACTCCCAGGTCAACGGCTCGGCGACTGAAACCATTCGTGCCGTCCGACACCCACGGACGTGCCCCCCACGGACGTGCCCCCAGCTGACGCCGGGCGGCCACCCCCGCGGCAGGGTGCCGCGGGCGTGGCCGCCCGGGAGCGAACGCGGGTCCGGATCAGAACTGGGTGCTGACCGTCACCCCGCTGAAGTCGGTGTTGGCGTAGAGGCTGATGTAGCGGTAGCCGGCCGTCGGGTTGGTGACGGTGATGCTCTGCGTGCTGCCGGCGTTGGTGGAGGAGGCCGTGAAGGCGTTCGGCGAGGCCCAGGTGTCCGCGTTGTAGTACAGGTACGCGGTGCCGGTGCCGCCGGAGGTGCTGATCTTCAGGGTGCTGACGCCGGCCGGCAGGTAGACGTACAGGTAGTCGAGGCCGCCGGCGGTGGCGGTGAGGTTGGACCGGGAGCAGTTCTGGCCGAGCGCGTCGGTGCGCGGGTCGGTGCAGGTCGGCAGGGTGGTGCCGCCGCCGGTGCCGGTGGTGACGGTGACCGAGGCCGGGGTGCTGGCGGTCCTGCCGGTGGCGTCGGTGACGGTCAGGGCGACGGTGTACGTGCCCGCGGCGGCGTAGCCGTGGCTCGGGTTCCGCTGGTCGGAGGAGGTCCCGTCGCCGAAGGTCCAGTGCCAGGCGGTGATCTGGCCGGGGCCGGTCTGGACGGACTTGTCGGTCAGCGTGACGGTGGCGCCGTTGACGGCCTGGCCGAACAGCGCGGTCGGGCCGGCCGCGTAGCAGGCGCCGGCGGCGCAGCCGTCGAGCCAGGCGTCGAAGTCGGCGTCGTAGCCGGTGCCGATGCCGTTGTAGACCGCGTAGCCGCCCTGGTAGTCACCGGTGCGGAAGTGGCCGAGCATGGCGTAGACGTCGGCCGGGTGCTTCTCGAACATGTACCGGACGGCGAGGTAGCCCCACGGGTAGGTGCGCACCGAGTCCGAGTTGCCGTACGTGTTCTGGAAGACGGTGCTGAGCTTGTAGGTGTGCTTGGCGGCCTCGGCCATCGCCTGGGTGTCGGTGGTGCCGCGGTAGGCGTAGGACTCGTACTCGGCGACGCCCTCGATCCACCAGATGTCGGACACGGAGATCTCGGTGGAGAAGTTGCCCTTCATGTCGTAGATGCCGTCGAGGTAGTGCGTGTACTCGTGGTTGAGGTTCCACACGTTGGCGGTGAAGCCGTCGTTCCACGACTTCTGGTACATCACGCACACGGCGCGGTTGTTGGGGTCGGTCGGGTCCATGACGGTCTGGCCGCCGTTGTCGGTGGAGTTCCCGAAGATCGCCCAGGAGTAGTTCAGGTAGTCGGCCTGGTTGGCGAAGACCCCGAGGGTCATGTTCTTGCCGTACGGGTTGACCGGGCCGTTGTCCTTCACCAGGTTGTGGAAGAAGGTGTCCTCGCCGCGCAGGCTGGTGCAGACGGCGGCCAGGTCGGCGGGCGACAGCGACTCGGTCAGGATGGTGCGGTTGTCGCAGACCAGCTGGTTCGGCAGCACCGCCGCGGTCAGCTTCGCCGGCAGGTCGCAGGTGCCGTAGTACGAGCACTGGCCGGGGTCGAAGGCGTTGGCCTGGTAGGCGGTGTGGACGTACAACGGGCCGGTGACGCCGGTGATCTGGGCGCCGTCGAGCACCGCCTTGACCTTGCCCTTGACCGCGGCCTCGACGACGGGGCCGTCGCCGGCCATCCGGCCGAGGTCGTTGCCGGCGTTGACGTCGAGGTAGGCGTTGGCGGTGCCGAGCAGGTCCTTGTGGTTGAGCGCGAAGTCGCCCAGGACGGTGCCGATGCTCGGGTCGGCGCCGACCGCGCTGACGAAGTCGCTGTTCCAGTTGCCCCGCCACAGCGGCGCGGACAGCACGGCGTTGACCGCCTTGAGCATCTTCGGGAAGGCGTTGTACGAGTTGTTGTAGCTGGTCAGCACCTGCTTGTAGACGCCCAGGTAGCTGCCCTGCACGTTGGCGCTGTCGGTCAGGACCAGCACCTCGTTGAGCACGGTGCCGTTGTTGTCGGTGACGTCGGTCCAGTGCCGGCCCGCGAAGAAGGCGTCGAGCCCGGCCTTGGAGGCACTGGTGAGCGCCGCGTCGTAGGGGCCGACCGCGTCCGCGTTGTTGGACTGGACGTAGTACCCGGCCCGCAGGAAGAGCACGAGCTGCAGGATGCCGGTGGAGTTGTCCCCGGTGTAGTTCGCCGCCAGGCCCTGGTAGGCCTTGGCGACGGTGAGCATCTGGGATTCCTTGAAGATCCTGCCCGCGTCGGTGCCGGTGACGTTGAACAGCGTGTTCACGCAGTCCGTGGTCGAGCCTTCGAGGAAGGAGACCAGGTCGGCGCCGCTGCGCCCGCCGAAGTCGGCGGGGGTGCAGCTCGGCGCGGCGGCACCGGCCGTACCAGCGGCGGCGCGGGCCGTACCAGCAACGGCACCGGCCGAACCGGCAGCGGCACGGGCGGAACTGCCCGGCTGGGCCGCGGAGTTGCCCGGCTTGGCCGCGGGCGCGTGCGGCTGGGCCGGACGGGGCGCGGTCTGCACGGCGGTGCCGGCCGGCTGGCCCATCACGACCTGACCCAGCAGCGCCGGCGGCAGCGGCTTGGCGGCGGGGGCGGCGGCCTCGGAGGGATCGGCCGCGAGGAAGGCCCCCAGCGGCTTCGGGACGGCCGACGCGGCGTCGGCCGTCGCCGGGGCGGCGGCGGACGACCGGGCGCCGGCCGGCGGCTGGGCGGCCGGTCCGGACGCGGCGAGCGCGGGGACCGGCAGCAGGGTGGCGGCGGTGGCACAGCCGGCGACGACGCCGGCCATGAGCGTGGGGAGGGGTATGCGAAGGCGCACTGCGGGGTCCTTCTCCTGTGGGGGAGGTGACTGGACGACTGCCGAGGCATGGGGGAAGTCGACGTGATCCTGCCATCGGGCGACCCATCAGAACAATGTCACAGGTCATATGACATGCGCTGCGTCCGGCATAACACCGCCCCACCGGGACCGACCGCCCGCCCCGCCTCGCACCACGGCCCGACCCGGCCTCCCCACCGCCGGACCCGACCGTCCCACCGCCCGACCCGGCCTCCCTACGGCCGGACCGGCCGGTACGTCCGCGCCGCCCAGGCCTGGAAGGTCGGCGAACTGGCGATCAGGTCCCGGTAGGCCGCGGCCGCCGCGCCGAACAACGTCTCCACCACCTCGCCGCTCACCCCGGCGGCCCGCCAGGCCAGCAGGTGGCGGACCCAGATCGGCGTCCCGGCGAGCGGCTTGACCACCACTTCGGCCAGCGGCCTGGTGGTCGCCTGGACGACGGAGATCCCGAGCCCGGCGGAGATCATCTCCTGCAGCTCCAGCCGGCCGCCGAGGAACTCGTGGACGGTCGCCGGGGTGAAGCCCGCCGCGGCGCAGGCGCCGTAGAACACGCCGTGCCAGCCGGCCCCGTCGTCGGGGGTGAGGAACCAGTCCTCCTCGGCCAGGTCCACCAGGGCGATCTCGGTGCGGTGCCGGAGCCGGTGGCCCGCCGGGAGTGCGACGAAGGCGGGCTCGGTGACGATGCCGCGGTGCGCGACGGCCGGCGAGTGGCGCAGTTCCCGGCCCGGGTAGTCGACGGCCACGGCGGCCTCCGCGTCGCCCTGCTCCAGCAGGTCGACGATGTCCGACGAGCGGTAGACGGAGGTCACCGTGAAGCGCTGGTCGGGCCGCTGGTGCCGGGCCCTGGTGACCAGCCCGGGCAGGATCGGCGAGATGGTCGCGGCCAGGCGCAGCTCCTGGCGGGCCGGCTCGCCGGGGGCCGCCGGGCGGCGGCCGAGACAGTCGGCGCGGGTGAGGAGGTCGCGCGCGGCGGCCACCACCTCGACGCCGAAGCAGGTCGGCGCGACGCCCACGGCCGTGCGCTCGAACAGCGGCGCGCCCAGGTGGCGTTCGATCCGGCGCAGTTGCGTACTGGTCGCGGGCTGCGAGGCGCCGAGCAGGACGGCGGCCCTGCCGACGCTCCCGGTGTCGGCGATGGCGCACAGCACGCGAAGGTGCCGCAGTTCCAGCTCCATGACCCTCCCCCTCACGCAAGGGCCGCACCCTCCCGGCCGACCGCTCCGGGCGGGAGGGTGCGGCCCCGGCGGTGGCTGTGCAACAGCACACATGACATGTCGGCCGCTCACCTTCGCCCCGCGCGAATCACCTCGTCAAGCCCCCTCCGGGAGCCGAACGACGGCGCCGGCAGCGGCCTTTACCGGCGCATTGCGTCCCCCTGACCACTCCCTGACCCGCACCCCGGCGACCGCCCGGCCCGCACCCGCCACCCGCCCGACGCCGCCCCGCCGGGGCGAGCGAGACTTGAAGAGTTCTTCACCTTCCGAGACTCTGAACTCTCCTGAGCGTTCCGCGGAGCGGCACCGACCGGTCTGGAGGCCGGCAATGACAGCCATGTTCGACCAGGAGCTGCGCGAGCAGCTCGCCCAGGCCCGCCGGGACCTCGCAGCGGCCCGGGCCGAAGGGGACGCCGACGGCGTCCAGGCGTACGAGGGCCGGATCGCCGGACTGCTCCGGCTCGCCGCCCAGCACGGGATCGACCTTCCGCACAGCGTCGACGAGGAGGAGCACAACCGGCCCTGACCGTCCCGCACCGGAACGGCGAGGAGGCGGCACCCGTGTGAACGGGTGCCGCCTCCTCTGCCGTCTCCTCCGACGAACTCCCCCGGACTGCCTCTGACCGCCCCGAACCGCCTCGAACGCGGTCAGAGCCCGTCAGTCAGCACCCCGGAGGGCCGCCGGGTCACTTCCCGATCGGCTCCAGGATCGTCACGCACTCGAAGTGGTGCGTCATCGGGAACAGGTCGAAGGCCCGCAGCGAGACCGGCCGGTAGCCGCCCTCGCGGAAGAACGCCAGGTCCCGGGCGAGCGCCGCCGGGTCGCAGGCGACGTAGGCGATCCGGCGCGCCTCCAGGCCGACCAGGTGCGCGACGGTCTCGCGCCCGGCGCCCGAGCGCGGCGGGTCCAGGACGATCAGGTCGGTGGCGGTGATGCCGGTGCGCGGCAGCAGCGTCTCGACGCGGTCGCACTCGATCCGCACGTTGTCCAGCGCGGCCAGGTTGTGCCGGGCGTCGGCCACGGCCTGCTTGGAGGACTCGATGCCGAGCACCGCGCCCTCCTCGCCGACCCGGTCGGCCAGCGCGCCCGCGAACAGGCCGACGCCGCAGTACAGGTCGAGCGCGTTCTCGCCCCACTGCGGGTCCAGGCCGTCCAGGACGGCGTCGACCAGGGTGTCCGGCGCCTCGGGGTGGATCTGCCAGAAGCCGCCGTTGCTGACCCGCCAGGTCCGCCCGGTCGCCCGCTCGCGCACGAAGCTGCGGCCGTGCACGCGGTGGATGTCGCCCTGGTCGTCCACCCGGGCGATCGACACCGGCTTGTCCAGCTCGACCAGCGGCAGCTGGGCGCCGGGACGCGGGGTGAGCACCACCTGGCGGTCCGAGGAGCCGCTCGCGGCGATCACCTCGACCGAGGCGATGCCCGGCCAGTCGCGGGCCTCGATGCCGAGTTCGGTGACGCCCTCGGCGGCGATCAGGCAGCGGTCCACCGGCTGCACGTCGTGCGAGCGGTGCTTGCGCAGGCCGACCTTCCCGGTCTCCTGGTCCACGGCGTACTGCACGCGGGTGCGCCAGGTCGGCACCTGCCCGGCCGGCAGCTTGCCGCCGACCGGCTCGACACTGCCGTCCCAGCCCGCCTCGGCCGGGGTGAGCCCGGCCAGCTTGGCCAGCTGCTCGGTCAGCACCTGCCCCTTGAGCTTGCGCTGCCCGCCCGGGGTGACGTGCTGCCAGTCGCAGCCGCCGCACTTGCCGGGCCCGGAGAACGGGCACGGCGGCGCGATCCGCTCCTTGGCGGGCTCCAGGATCTCGACCGCGTCGGCCCGCAGGAACCGGGAGGTGGAGGTGCCCTCGGTGACCAGTGCGACCACCTTCTCGCCGGGCAGCGCGTGCCGGACGAACAGCACCCGGCCCTCGTGCCGGGCCACGCAGTGCCCGCCGCCGTGCGCGACCGGGCCGACCTCGACCTCGTAGCGCTGGCCGGCCAGCGGATCGCCGGTCGGCGTCTCGGGCCGCGCGGCCCGCGGCGCGGTGCGCAGCGCCTTCGGCGGCCGCACCGCCTGCTTGCGCGGCCGCTCCCCCGGCGTGCGGGACGCCTGCGCGCGGGTTCCCTGCGCGCGGTCGCCCTTCGGCGCGCCGTCCTTGGAGCGCTCGCCCTTCTGCGTGCGCTCGGTCTTCGGCGCACGGTCGGTCTTCTGCGTACGGTCGGCCTTCGGCTTCCCCGTGTCGGCTTCCGCCGGACGCGCGGGAGCAGGCTCGCCCGGCGCGAGCGGCGCGGTCTGCGCGGTGAAGCCGTCGCGGTCGGTGGCGGCCGGGCGCACGGGCTTGCCCCAGCGCGGCCGGGCGACCTTGCCGGGGGTGGCGGCGCCCTTGCGGGCGCCCTTGCCCGAGGATCCGGAGGAGCGGGACGGGGTGTTGCGGGTCACTGGGCGGAGTCCTTGCTGCTGTCAGCGGTGGCGTCTGGCATAACGGGGACCTTCGACTTTACGGCCTTCGGCGCCCGAGGCTCGCCACGCCGGACGGCACCCGGCGCCGACCAGGCCTTCTGCGGCTTGCGCCGCTCGGAGGACTCCAGCTGCCACGGCACCGAGGTGACCATCACCCCGGGCTTGAACAGCAGCCGTCCCTTGAGCCGCAGCGCGCTCTGGTTGTGCAGCAGGTGCTCGTACCAGTGGCCGACCACGTACTCGGGGATGTAGACCGACACCACCTCGCGCGGGCTGCTGCGGCGCAGGTTCTTCACGTAGTCGAGGACGGGCCCGGTGATCTCGCGGAACGGCGAGTCCAGCACCTTGAGCGGCACCTCGATGCCGCGCTCGTCCCATTCCCGGCGCAGCGCCGCCGTGTCGGCCGGGTCGACGTTGACGGTGACGGCCTCCAGGGTGTGGGCGCGGGCGAGCCTGGCGTAGGCGAGGGCGCGCAGCGCGGGCTTGTGCAGCTTGGAGACCAGCACGATGGCGTGCACCCGGGTGGGCAGCACCACGTCGTCCGGTTCCTCGGCGGCGGTGAGCTCCTCGGAGACCCGGTCGTAGTGGCGGCGGATGCCCTTCATCATCACGAAGAGCACGACCATCGCGGCGATCGCGATCCAGGCGTGGCTGATCTTGGTGACCAGGACGACGATCAGCACGGCCATGGTCATCACCAGGCCGAAGGTGTTGATCGCCCGGCTGCGCTGCATGTGGCGGCGCTTGGCCGGGTCGGTCTCGGTGCGCAGCAGCCGGGTCCAGTGCCGGATCATGCCGGACTGGCTCATGTTGAAGGAGACGAAGACGCCGACGATGTAGAGCTGGATCAGCCGGTTGGGGTCCGCGTCGAAGGCGATGACGAACAGGATCGCGGCGATCGCCAGCAGGATGATGCCGTTGGAGAAGGCCAGCCGGTCGCCGCGGGTGTGCAGCTGGCGCGGCAGGTAGCGGTCCTGGGCGAGGATCGAGCCGAGCACCGGGAAGCCGTTGAAGGCGGTGTTCGCGGCGAGCACCAGGATCAGGCCGGTGACGGCGGCGACGAAGTAGAAGCCGGGCGTGAAGTTGTTGAAGACGGCTTCGCTGATCTGGGCGAGCGCGGTCTTCTGGTGGTAGCCGGGCGAGGAGCCGACGAGCTGCTCGGCCGGGTTCTCGGCCATCTGCACGCCGGTGAGGCGGGCCAGCCAGATGATGCCCATGAACATCACCACGGCGATGCTGGCCATCATCAGCAGGGTGGTGGCGGCGTTCTTGCTCTTGGGCTTGCGGAAGGCCGGCACGCCGTTGGAGATGGCCTCCACGCCGGTGAGCGCGGCGCAGCCGGAGGAGAACGACTTGAGCAGCAGGAACACCATGGCGAACCCGGCCAGCGATTCGTTGCCGGGGATGGCGGCGAGGTGGAATCCGGAGCTCTCGGCGGGCATGTCCTGGCCGAGCAGGAAGTGCCGGACGAAGCCGTAGCCGACCATGCCGATGACGCCGATCATGAACGCGTACGTCGGGACGGCGAAGGCGGTGCCGGATTCGCGGACGCCGCGCAGGTTCATGCCCATCAGCACCACCACGACGATGACCGACAGGGTCAGTTCGTGGCCGCGCAGCGCGGGGACGGCGGAGACGACGTTGGCGACGCCCGAGGTCGTCGAGACGGCCACGGTGAGCACGTAGTCGACCATCAGGGCGCTGGCAACGACGAGTCCCGACTTGGGGCCGTGGTTGACGGTCGCGACCTCGTAGTCGCCGCCGCCGCTCGGGTAGGCGTGCACGTTCTGCCGGTAGGAGGCGACCACCGCGAGCATCACGATCGCGACGACGACGCCGATCTGCCAGGAGAAGTGGATCGCCGAGGCACCCGCCACGGAGAGCGTCAGCAGGATTTCCTCGGGGGCGTACGCGACCGAGGAGAGCGCGTCCGAGGCGAAGACGGGCAGCGCGATCCGCTTGGGCAGAAGTGTTTCGCCCAATTTGTCGCTGCGCAGGGCGCGCCCGATCAGGATGCGTTTCGGTAGGTCAGTCGGCATAGGCACGTTAAGGAATCGTAGGGGCTTCCCGGGCCGGGCTCCGCCGTTTGTCCCCCCCTTCGTCGCGACTGCGTTCTATGGACCGGCTAGCGTGTCGGATACGAGTCGGCGGGCAACACTCAGGTTGTGAGTCGGCGCCCCACGAGAACGCTCGCCCAGGGAAGCCGGGCGGGAAAGGGAGATGAACGGTGTTTGCGCAGGTCAAGAACCCTACGGGACGGGTGAGGTAGCGCCGGTGCACATCGTCATCATGGGCTGCGGCCGCGTGGGCTCGGCCCTCGCCAGAGCCCTGGAGAAACAGGGCCACTCGGTGGCCGTGGTCGACCAGGACCCGACCGCGTTCCGTCGGCTGGGCGCCGGGTTCAACGGACGCCGGGTGACCGGCGTCGGCTTCGACCAGGACACCCTGCGCGAGGCGGGCATCGAGGAGGCCGGCGCGTTCGCCGCGGTCTCCAGCGGCGACAACTCCAACATCATCGCCGCGCGGGTGGCCCGGGAGAACTTCGGCGTGGAGAACGTCGCGGCCCGGATCTACGACCCCCGCCGCGCCGAGGTCTACCAGCGCCTGGGCATCCCGACCGTGGCGACGGTCCGGTGGACCGCCGACCAGATGCTGCGCCGGCTGCTGCCGAGCGGCGCCGAGCCGCTGTGGCAGGACCCGAGCGGCGGCGTCCAGCTGGCCGAGGTCGCCTACGCTCCGGGCTGGGTCGGCCACCGCATCAGCGTGCTGGAGGAGTCCTCCGGCGCCCGGGTGGCGTTCGTCACCCGGCTCGGCGAGGGCGTGCTGCCCTCGCCCCAGATGGTGGTGCAGGAAGGCGACCTGGTGCACGTGATGCTGCGCCGGGGCGACCTGACGGCGGTCGAGGCCGCGTTCGCGCAGGGGCCGAAGGAGGAGGGTCACTGATGCGGGTCGCCATTGCCGGGGCCGGTGCCGTGGGTCGCTCGATCGCGGGCGAGCTGCTGGAGAACGGGCACGAGGTCCTGCTGATAGACAAGAACCCCAACTCCATCTCGGTGGAGCGGGTGCCCATGGCGGAGTGGCTGCTGGCCGACGCCTGCGAGATCACCTCGCTGGACGAGGCGGCGCTGCAGCGCTGCCACGTGGTGATCGCCGCGACCGGCGACGACAAGGTGAACCTGGTCGTCTCGCTGCTCGCCAAGACCGAGTACGCGGTGCCGCGGGTGGTCGCCCGGGTGAACAACCCGAAGAACGAGTGGCTCTTCAACGAGTCCTGGGGCGTGGACGTGGCCGTGTCCACCCCGCGTCTGATGTCCGCCCTGGTCGAGGAGGCGGTCAGCGTCGGCGACCTGGTCCGGCTGATGCGCTTCAGCCAGGGCAACGCCAACCTGGTCGAGCTGACCCTGGCCGCCGACACCGAGCTGGTCGGCACCCGGGTGGGCGACGTGGCCTGGCCGCAGGACACCGCGCTGGTGACGATCATCCGCGAGGGCCGGGTGCTGGTGCCGGGCAAGGACGACACCCTGGAGGGCGGCGACGAGCTGCTCTTCGTGGCCGCGCAGGAGCGCGAGGAGGAGCTGGAGGACCTGCTGTCGGCGTCCTCCGGCGCCCAGTAGGGCCGAAGGCGCGGACCGGACACGGGCGAGGGCCCGCACCCACCAGGGGTGCGGGCCCTCGCCCGTCGCGTTCGGACCGGCGAGCCGGGGCTCCGGCCGGACAGGGCCTAGCGGGCCGGCTCCTCGTCGTCGTCGAACTGCGCCTTGATCGGCGGCGGCGCCTTGAGCAGGATCTGCCAGGTGACGTACATCGCCAGCAGCATCGGCGGGATGCCGAGGGCGACCTTGAGCCAGCCGAGCAGGTTGACGTTGTGGGTGAAGTACAGCGGGAAGAGGATCACCGGCTTGAGGCCCATGATCACTACCCAGGCCCAGGTCGCCTTGGTGTAGGCGGCGAACCGGCCCGGGTTCTCCTTGCGCCAGGTGAACATCTCGCCGGTGACCGGGCCGAGCATCACGCCGATCATCGGCCAGCGCACCAGGGCGGAGACCGCCAGCGCGATGCTGTAGCCGACGTTCCACAGCAGGCCGGGCAGGTAGAAGTCCTCGGCGCGGCCGCTCTTCATCGAGATCCAGGCGCCGAGGGCGACGCCGAACACCCCGCTGAAGGCGTGCTGGACGGTCTCCCGCCGGGCCAGCCTGGTCACCACGAACACCGCGCACAGGACCAGCGCGGCCCAGGCGGCGGAGCTGACCTGGTGGGTGATGTTGAAGGTGACGATGAAGACCAGGCCGGGCAGCGTCATGTCGATCATGCCGCGCACGCCGCCGAAGGCCTGCAGAATCGTGTCGGCCGCTTCCTTGGAGGCGGCGGCCTTGCGGGCGGCCTCCTCGGCCGCGCTGTCGGCGGCCTCCTTGGCGACGACGGCCTCGCGGACGGCCGCGTCGGCCGCGTCGGCCGCGGCCCCGGGTCCGTGCGGGCCGGGCGGCGCGTGGTGGTTCGCGGCCAGGTCAAGCTGGGCGGCGGACTCGCCGCCGGGCTGGTTGCTCACGCTCATTCGCTCCCGTGTCCGACCGGACGCAGCTCATAGCGGGGGTTGAACAGCACGCGGCGCCCGCGTGCGTGGCTGATCCGGCCGCTGGCGACGAGCCGGCGGCCCGGCTCTATGCCCGCGATCGAGCGGCGGCCGAGCCAGACCACGTCCAGCGCCTCGGTGCCGTCGAAGAGTTCGGCTTCCAGGGCCGGCACCCCGGCCCGCGGGCGGAGCGTCACCGTGCGCAGCGTGCCCGCGACGGTGACCAGCTCGCGGTCCGCGCAGCCGGCGATCGGCGTGCAGCCCGACTCCGCCGCGCTCTCCTGGCGCAGCTCCTCGGCCTGCAGCTCCTCGGCCGAGGAGGTCAGCCGGCTGAGCATGCGGCGGAAGCGCCCCTGCGGCTGGTCGCTGCTGTTGTCACCACTCATGTCGGAAGGGTACCGGTTTCCGCGCCCCCGGCGGCAGGCCGTACGGCCACCGGGGGCGCCCCGGGGTCAGCTCTCGAAGCGGTAGCCCATGCCCGGTTCGGTGATGAAGTGGCGCGGGTGCGAGGGGTCGCGCTCCAGCTTGCGGCGCAGTTGGGCGAGGTAGACCCGCAGGTAGTTGGTCTCGGTGCGGTAGGCGGGGCCCCACACCTCCTGGAGCAGCTGGGTCTGGCTGACCAGCCGGCCGGCGTTGCGGACCAGCACCTCCAGCAGGTGCCACTCGGTCGGGGTGAGGCGGACGTCGGTGCCGTCCCGGTTGACCTTCTTGGCGGCGAGGTCGACGGTGAAGCTCTCGGTGACGACCAGCGAGTCGTCCTCGCCCGCGACCGGCTCGGCGCGGCGCACGGCGGCACGCATCCGGGCGAGCAGCTCGTCCATGCCGAACGGCTTGGTGACGTAGTCGTCGGCGCCGGCGTCCAGGGCCTCGACCTTCTCGTCGGAGGCGTGCCGGGCCGACAGCACGATGATCGGCACCCGGGTCCAGCCGCGCAGGCCGCGGATCACCTCGACGCCGTCCATGTCGGGCAGGCCCAGGTCGAGGACGACGACGTCGGGATGGCGGGCGGCGGCCAGTTCCAGGGCGCTCGCGCCGTCATGGGCCGCGTCGACCTCGTACTTGCGGGCCTTGAGGTTGATCACCAGCGCGCGGACGATCTGCGGTTCGTCGTCCACGACGAGGACCCGGGTCATTTACGGGCTCCGCCTTTCAGGGCTGTCGGACTTACGGACTGTGGGACTTGCTGAACATACGAATTGCGGAAGCGGGGAACGACAGGCCGGAGCGGCAGGCCACCGACTGTCACGTGATCAGCCGCGACAGCGGATCGTGCCCGTCACCGGCCGCCTCCCCCGGTTCCGGCGGCCGCTCGGCCGCAGGCAGGCTGACGACCATGGTGAGGCCGCCACCAGGGGTGTCCTCGGCGGTGACGGTACCGTCCATCGCCTCGACGAAGCCGCGCGCCACCGCGAGCCCGAGGCCCACCCCGGCGCCGCGCGGCGCGTCCCCGTAGCGCTGGAACGGCGCGAAGATCCGCTCCTTGGCGTCCTCGGGCACACCCGGGCCGCGGTCCACGATCCGCAGCTCGACCCGCGCGGAACCGCCCGGCTGACGCAGCGCGTCGGCCTTGACCAGCACCTTGACGCCGTCCGGGCTGTACTTGACGGCGTTCTCGACCAGGTTGGCCAGCGAACGCTCCAGCAGGCCGCCGTCGGCCCGGATCATCGGCAGCGACTCCGGGACGTCGAGGCGCACCGACTCGGGCGGCACCCCGCCGAGGGCGAACGGCACCACCTCGTCCAGGTCGGTCTCCTGGATCAGCGGGGTGACGGTGCCGGTCTGCAACCGGCTCATGTCCAGCAGGTTGTTGATCAGGTGGTCGAGCCGGTCGGCCCCGGCCTCGATGCCGGCCAGCAGCTCCGCCTCGTCCTCCGGCGCCCACTCGACGTCGGCCGCCCGCAACGAGGTGACGGACGCCTTGATCCCCGCCAGCGGGGTGCGCAGGTCGTGCGAGACCGCCGCCAGCAGGGCGGTGCGGATCCGGTTGCCCTCCGCCTCCCTGCGCGCCGCCGCGGCCTCCCGGGCCAGCCGGCGGCGCTCCAGCACCACGGCCGCCTGCGCGGCGAACGCCCCGAGCAGGCGCCGGTCCGCCCCAGGCAGCACCCGGCCGCGCAGCACCAGCGCCAGGCTGTCGCCGACCGGCACGTCCACGTCGGCCTCCTCCGGCCGCTCCGGCGGGCGCGGCCCGGCGGTGGCGACCGGCACCCAGGCGCCGAGCGGCTCCGGACGCTCCAGCAGCGCGGCGCTCTCCTGCCCGAAGGTCTCCCGGACCTGCTCCATCAGCGCGGTCAGCACCCCGTCCCCGTTCGGCGCGCCGCGCAGCACGGTGCCGGCCAGCGCGCTGAGCGTCTGCGCCTCCGTCTGGCTGCGGGCCGCCTGGTGGGTGCGCCGGGCCGCCAGGTCGACCACGGAGGCGACCGAGATGCCGACCACGGTGAATATCGCCACCGCCATGATGTTCTGCGGCTCGTTGATCGTGAAGGTGTGGATCGGCGGCGTGAAGTAGTAGTTCAGCACCGACGAGGCGACCAACGCCGACCCGATCGCCGGCAGCAGCCCGCCGACCAGCGCCGCGCACACCGTCAGCGACAGGAACAGCAGCATGTCGGTGGACAGGCCCAGCCCGCCGATCGCGGTCAGCACCAGCGCCAGCACCGGCGGACCCGCCAGCCCGATCAGCCAGCCCGCGATGGTGCGGGAGCGGCCCAGGTCGGTGATCCGGCGCACCGGCACCCGCCCGCGTCCGTGCCCGGCGTGCTCGTGGGTGACCATGTGGATGTCGATGTCGCCGGCCTCCCGGGTCACCGTGGTGCCGACGCCAGGCCCGTAGAGGTACTGCCAGGCCGGCCGGCGGCTGGTGCCCAGCACGATCTGGGTCGCGTTCACGCCCCGGGCGAAGTCCAGCAGCCCGGCGGCCGGGTCGTCGCCGAGGACGGCGTGGAAGGAGCCGCCGAGGCTCTCCACCAAGGCGCGCTGCTCGATCAGCGTCTGCGGGGAGCCGGTGCCCGAGAGCCCGTCCGAGCGCGAGATGTGGACGGCGAGGAGTTCACCGCCGGAGACGCGGGCCGCAATCCGGGCCGCCCGCCGGATCAGCGTCGCCCCCTCGGGGCCGCCGGTCAGGCCCACCACGATCCGCTCCCGGGCCTGCCAGGTGCCCTCGATGCCCTGCTCGGCCCGGTACTTCTGCAGGTACTCGTCGACCCGGTCGGCGGTCCACAACAGCGCCAGCTCGCGCAGCGCGGTCAGGTTGCCCGGACGGAAGTAGTTGGCCAGGGCCGCGTCTATCTTCTCCGGCGCGTACACGTTGCCGTGTGCCAGCCGCCGCCGCAGCGCCTGCGGCGACATGTCGACCAGCTCGATCTGGTCGGCCCGGCGCACCACGGCGTCCGGCACGGTCTCGCGCTGGCGCACCCCCGTGATGCCCTCGACGGCGTCGCCGAGCGACTCCAGGTGCTGGATGTTGACGGTGGAGATCACGTCGATCCCGGCCGCCAGCAGCTCCTCGACGTCCTGCCAGCGCTTGGCGTTGCGGCAGCCGGGGATGTTGGTGTGCGGCAGCTCGTCCACCAGCGCCACCTGCGGGCGGCGGGCGAGGACGGCGTCCACGTCCATCTCGGTGAACGCGGCCTCCCGGTGCACCAGCTGCCGGCGCGGCACGACCTCCAGCCCGTCGACGAGCTCCGCGGTGAGCCGCCGGCCGTGATCCTCCACGAACGCCACCACGACGTCCGTGCCACGCTGCTGTCGCCGGTGCGCCTCGGCGAGCATGGCGTACGTCTTGCCGACCCCGGGGGCCGCCCCAAGGTAGATGCGCAGCCTGCCTCGTCCCATGAGCACCATTCTTGATCCGGCTCTGCCCCGGGGCCACCCCCGGACACCTGTTCCCTTCCCTTCGAGACTACGGCGTGAGCGGCGATTTTCCGCTGATCAGTGGACTGATCATGCGGTTTTAGCGACATATTGACGGCGCCCGCCCCCTCGGCCGGGCCGGCTTGAAAGCCTTATGCCCTGTCTCCGGGAAATGCAAAAAGACCCCCTCCCGGAAGGGAGGGGGTCTTTTCGGAATGATTGTTCGGCGGCGTCCTACTCTCCCACAGGGTCCCCCCTGCAGTACCATCGGCGCTGTAAGGCTTAGCTTCCGGGTTCGGAATGTAACCGGGCGTTTCCCTCACGCTATGACCACCGAAACACTATGAAACTGTCAACCGCACCAACCCCGTGACCAAACGGGTTGGGGTCGTTGTTTCAGAACAACACAGTGGACGCGAGCAACTGAGGACAAGCCCTCGGCCTATTAGTACCGGTCAACTCCACCCCTCACAGGGCTTCCATATCCGGCCTATCAACCCAGTCGTCTACTGGGAGCC